>CAJXXJ010000365.1 GCA_913062745.1 uncultured Phaeodactylibacter sp. | reverse complement strand
GTGGCTACCAGTTGTGTAGGCATAAAGGATCAGGCGCAGTACGGAACTGTTTCCTACACACCGCAATCGGATGGCAAGGGGGTTATGCGCTATACACCGCCCTCCGGCTTCACCGGCGTGGATTGGTTTACCTACCGTAGCTGCCCGCCGATGAGCCCTGGCGAGACAGAAATTGCGACGGTTTTCGTCTTTGTCAGCAACTTCGAGCCTTCTTCGGCTAACTTCAATATGAGTACGCCAAAACTAACGCCGCTCGTTGTCGGCTACAGTGTGCCGATTTCTACTTATTCTTTCTCTATTGTAGAAGGTGGTGATTTGGGTACTACCCTTTTCCTGGAAGGTGCAGTGGATACTGTAATCTACGGGCGGCAAATCACCGGTAACAACCTCATCATCTACATGCCAAATGATGATGTGGATAGCGGATTGGATGAGATCGAATTAGAGTACTGTGTGCTGGCAAATGGCACCTGCACCTACGAGAAGACAGTTAAAATTGATATCGAAATTTTAGATATCGGAGACGGCTCCGGCCCCATGTGTTTTGATGATTGTATCTGGGCAGGTGATGCCAATTTCGACGGCGTGGTTAATATGGAAGACCTGCTCTCTATCGGCCTGTTTATGGGAGAAGTGGGCAAACCGCGCCCGGAAGTGGACCTCAGCCTGTGGTACGGTCAGTACGGTGAAGACTGGGAGGACAGCTACGCACAGTTCCCTATCGACCTGAAGCACCTGGATACCGACGGAGACAGTATGATTACTGGCCTTGATACATTCGCCATCAGCACGTTCTACGGAAATGCGCACTCCATGACTTCCTCTATGGTGCCATTCTACGAAGACGAAATTGTACTCGAAGGCGACATCTTTGCTTCTCCTGGTGACCTGATAGAGCTGAAAATGAAGCTGGGTGAAGTGGGAGATCCGGCTGAAAATATTTACGGATTTACCTTTCCATTTGACTATAATCCGGATGTGATTGTCCCCAATTCCGTATTCGTTGATTATGAGTCGAGCAGTTGGGTGGCCTACAACTCTCCGGTACTGCACATGCAGAAAAACAATTTGCAGGGGCTGGTAGAATCAGGGTTTACCCGTACCAATAAGATATCGGCTACCGGCCACGGTAAGATCGGGGTAGTACGGTTCATTATTACAGACGATTTGGATGGATTGCGCGATGACGACGGTGAAATCCTCGTGAATTTCGGAGGCGGCACTTCAACCGTCATGAACGGCTCCGGCATGACTCATGGCATGCGCATCGGTGGTGCGACTATCCGAATTCGGCTCGATGAAGAAGTAAAGGAAGATCCCACTAATCCTGATCTGCTCAAGCTGTATCCCAACCCCACCAACCGCAGTTTTATCAATGTCCACCTCAACGGGCAGCAGGAGTTTGAGCGGGTGATGGTATTCGATATGACGGGGCGGCAGGTCTATGACTCGCAGCAATTCCTGAGCAACCACCTGCAAGTGCCGGTCAATAACCTGCAAAACGGCATGTACATCGTGCAGGTCGTGACGCAAGCCGGGCTGATCAATAAGAAGTTTGAAATTTTGCGATAAAAAATATAAGCAGTTGGCAGGTATTTAATTGCCTGTCCGACTGCTTCTTATAATAATACCGCCGGAGCAGTCGTTACTACACTGCACTGCGGAAGAAACTAACCCCGCTAAAACACCTGAAGAACAACCCAAAGACTAATTTACATTCGTGGAATTAATCATTGCATTTTTTCAAGTCGCACTTTTTTAGTGCGACTTTTTTTACTTATGGGGAGCTTGTTTTTCACAAAATCAAGAATAGGGCTCTGTTTTAAAAAGGGTTTGCAGGGTTTTTGGCAGAATAAATTTTCACAACGCTCCGTTTTTGTCTTTTGAATGGGTAGGAATAAGTTGAATATTTGTACTGTGAGAGAAAAGAAACGGTAAGCGTACGAGCAACCACCTCTCACCATCACAGCTTTCACTACTAACTAAGGATATGTTCATGGGATTATAATTTGTTAGTAGTGAGTCGTCCGCAAAAGCTGGACGGCTTACTATTTTTTAATCCTGTTCGATATATAAGATACTTCAGGAGGCAGAGGCACAACGTAAAAAGGTCAAATTTTCAGCTGCTTTTGTCACCTCATCCATAAGATTACTTACTTTTTGGATATGTTCATGGGATTATAAGATTAAGGCCGCGTTTCGACGCGGTCTTTTTTATTTTAGGGCAGCCTCCGGATAAGCAGCCGGATGAGCAGCACCCAGGGGATACCGTGCAGCAGCACATCAAACCAGTCAATCAGCTGCATCCCGACAGCCCCGCCGCTGATCCATTTGATTTTTCCCCAGATGTGCGGTTCCGGATAATAGGGCGCGAGGCCCAGCGTCAGGCAAAGGATAAGGACGAACTTCCAGTCGTTGATCAGGTTTTTCATGTTTGCTTAAAGATGGTTGGCCGCGAAGGTACGGCATCCCTTCGTAAAAAATCAAGGGCCAGGTAGCCGGGGCTGCTTCAGGAAATACTATATTTGTTCCAATCATGAGCAAAGGACGCGTCATAACCGGCCCGCAGCGCTTAGCGCTGACCATCGAAAGGCTCTGCCAGCAGCTGATTGAGCAGCACGGCACCTTCGAGCATACCTGCCTCATAGGCATACAGCCGCGTGGCGTCTATCTCGCCGAGCGCCTGCACCGTGAGCTGCTCCGCCTTACCGGTGCCCCGCAGCTGGCATTCGGCAAACTCGATATTACCTTCTACCGCGATGACTTCCGCACCCGGAATAAGCCGCTGTCTGCCAGCCGCACTGAAATCGACTTCCTGGTAGAGAATAAGGCGGTAATCCTGGTAGATGATGTGCTGTATACCGGCCGCACCGTACAAGCTGCCCTGACCGCCCTCAACCATTACGGCAGGGCAGAAAAGGTAGAACTGCTCACGATGGTGGACCGGCGCTTCAACCGCCACCTGCCCGTGCAGGCCGATTACGTAGGCATCACCGTTGATGCTGTAGACAAAGCCTTCGTAAGGGTAGAGTGGGAAGAGCAAAACGGAGAAGACCGCATCCTTATCTTTGCGGATAAGAAAGATTTAGAAGAGCATTAACTAACATACTCCATAACGCAGGAATGGCTACGGTACAGCAACTCAGCACTAAGCATGTCTTAGGCATCAAATATCTGAGCGAGGATGATATCCGCCTCATTTTTGAGACCGCCGAAAGCTTCAAGGAAGTGATCAACCGGCCTATCAAGAAAGTGCCTTCCCTGCGTGATGTAACTGTAGCCAACCTCTTCTTTGAAAATTCCACCCGCACGCGGATTTCATTCGAACTGGCAGAAAAACGCCTGTCTGCGGACGTGGTCAACTTTTCTGCTTCTTCCTCCTCCGTTAAAAAAGGAGAAACTCTGCTAGATACCGTCAATAACATACTGGCGATGAAGGTGGACATGGTCGTCATGCGTCACCCCGCACCCGGCGCCCACCATTTCCTGGCGCAGCATATCGACGCCAACATTATCAACGCGGGAGACGGTACACACGAGCACCCTACTCAGGCCCTGCTCGATGCCTTTTCCATGCAGGAAAAAGTAGGCGACCTGGCAGGGAAGAATGTCGCAATTTTCGGAGACATCCTGCATTCCCGCGTAGCGCTGTCCAATATTTACTGCCTGAATAAGCTTGGCGCTAAGGTCCGGGTATGCGGGCCGCCTACCCTGATTCCTAAATACATTAGTGCGTTGAACGTGGAAGTGTCGCATGATGTGTATGACAGCCTCAAGTGGTGCGATATCGCTAATGTGCTACGGATTCAGCTGGAGCGGCAGGATATTAAGTATTTCCCCTCTCTGCGGGAGTACACACAGTATTTCGGCATCAATAAAACCCTGCTCGACAGCCTCGATAAGCCCATCGTCATCATGCACCCGGGGCCGATCAACCGTGGGGTGGAAATTAGCAGTGACGTAGCAGACAGCGGGCACTCCATCATCCTGCAGCAGGTCGAAAACGGCGTAGCTGTGCGTATGGCAGTGCTCTACCTGCTGGCGGCCGGTCGTAGTTGAGGCAATTTTCGCAAATCAGGCAGCGTTCTCTTACCTCTTCGTGTTTATCGGGTAGTTTTGTCGCAATAATATGTTTGGTGCAACGCGCCGGGCAGATGGTATTTGTTTTATATACCTTACAAAAGCATTATATTACAGCTTAAACAATCCACGCCGCTATGAGATTTGCTTTGCTGACTACCGTATTCCTGCTGACTATCGGCACTTCCTACCTTGCCGCGCAGTGCGAAAGCCTCATCACTGATGACCGTATCATCGATGGTACCCACATTCTGAAGACTATCAACCAAACCCTCGTGGTGCGCGGCAGCTACGCCTACAGTATCGAGCTGCAGAGCGGCACGCAGGGGATTACCGCCACGCTGTACTCTAAGGCAGGGGTGGAGTTCAATCAGGACGACGAGGTCATCTTCATGGACGTCAACGAGCAGCGCCGTTCCTACCGCTTCATCGATATGGGAGAAATGAACCGGGAAGGCGGCACGCCGGTCTACCACAATGTGCTGCAGCTGGATATGGCCGCAGTCAATTGGTTTATTGAGGGCAACATCACCACCCTTTACATCAAAAACAACATCAGCAATCAGATGCGGAAGTTCACCATCAATGAGAGCCGCCGTGCAGAGTTTCAGGTACTGGCGACTTGCTTCAATAAGCTGCTGGACCCGGAC
>CAJXXJ010000364.1 GCA_913062745.1 uncultured Phaeodactylibacter sp. | reverse complement strand
TGGGGTCACCAAAATTGGGTTGATCAGTGACCCGGCAGAGCAGCCCTGAGGAGGTCAGCGCTCAGCTTCGCCAACTGGAACAAAACGCTCCGCAAAACCCGGTCGTGCCTGAATCAGAAATGCTTGGTTTTACCGATTTGGAGGTCAGCCAGATACCGGAGTTGAACCCGGAGGGCACCGTGCTGCTGGCTTACGCCGGAAAAGACCCCGCTATGTCGCCGTCTAATAATGCCTGGGTGCGCGATGCAAAGTGGCTGCGCAAAAAAATCGAGCCGACCGCCCAGGAGGGTATTTACCGGCTGACGCTCTTGGGCGAGCGCCGCTACTCCATTCCCGTAAGGGCAGCGCTGCAGGGAGAAGCCCTGGAGCAGGCTAAAGCGCGCTACGCTGCGGAGCTTGAAAGCTACAGGGCAAAAGTTGCCGCCCTGAAAGACCGCAACCGTATCCGGCAAGACCAGGAAAGGTTCCGCCGGACTATTTCCGTAGAGGCTGGCGGGATTTACAATTACGACATACTGCTCAAAATGTCGAATTCGGTCCCCCTGATGGCTGATTTCGACTTCGGCGACAATCTGCCGAACGTACTGGAGGAAGCGGTTACCGTTTACCTGATTACCGGCGACAGCCGTTCCGTAATCAGCCTGCCGAAAAACAGCTGGAACCAATTCCGCTTCCTGCCGGATATGGACAATAAACTGATCGCTGCCTTACCGGGCGGCAAAGTGGTGGTCTTCTCGCAATCCCGTTTCGAAGAGGAAAAGCCGCAGATGCTGAACTCCCGCGGAGCGCAGTACACCTTTGATATGACCGGTGAAAAGCGGGAAGTCCGGACGCTGGAAGATTTACGCAGCATCATTCAGGAAGCAAGCTAGTGCTATGAGCACCCGCCTGCAGCTGCGTATCGCTCTGTTATGGGTACTTACCCTGCCTGCGATGGCCCTGTCCGCACAATCGGATGATGCTATTGAAGTATATCCGGTGCGGGTAGGCCATCGCGTTGGCTTTGTTAAGTTTTATCCGGGGGTGGATACCACTTATGTCGATACCATTATCGCGCCCCGCTACGATTATATCGGTGACGAGTACCTGCCCTGGAATACCATTGATAAGGCCGGCGGCACTTCGCCTTTCCGCCTGTTCGAGCGGGATGAGCGCGTAGGCTTGCTAGACCCCTATTTGCGCGAACGGCTGCCCGCAGACTACCGGCGTATCCGGCCGCTTACTGACAGCCTCTTTGCCCTGGAGCGTGACTCCCTGTTTACCTTATCTGATGCATCCGGAAGGAATTACCTGGACGGTGCCCGCTACGATGACATTTGCCCTGCGCCGTTGACAGATGAGCAGCAGGCTTGTTTCTTCGTGCAGCAGGGCGTCTACTGGGGGGTACAGCGTCAGGATGGAAAAATGCTGGTTGACCCTCAGTTTCTCCGGATTTTGCCCGCCGGCGCTACCGGCTATTTCAAAGTTATTCCTGCCCGGGATGCTCACCGCGGCTGGCGGGTCATCAACCGGCACGGCCGGTACAATGACCCCGGGCCGGCAGAGGAAGTCATTGTGTTGAATGCCAATACCATTGCTCAGCGTACCAAAGGGAAGTGGGCGGTGTGGCGGCGGATAAGCGGAAAATGGAAACAAACCGAGTCTGCAGTCATCAGCCTGGCTCGCCTGGATGACCGCCTCGCCGTGATGCACCGCGTCAACGGTAACAACATCGTGCTTTGGGACCACGAGTCAGGGCAGGAAGTGGCTACCACCGCTGCCCGCCCCCGCAGCCGGGAAAATACGCCGCCGGACCGCTTTGTTTTTGACGAGCGGCCCCATCTCTACTTTCCCTGGTATTATCCGCTCGACGGGGCCTACCACATTATTTGTGAAGACGGAGGCGGGGCCGGCTACATTGAGCGGCTGGTGGACAATACCGGCCGAACGGCTTCCGGGCCTTTCGCAGCTATACTGCCTACTGCAATTGACGGGCTGTATAAAGTGAACCGCCTGGGGTACTGGGGGCTGCTGGCGCCGAGAGCGGGCGGCCTGATACACGATTGTACCCTGCAGGAAATCGGAGCGTTTGAAAACGGCATTGCAATTACCCGGATAGGCGAAGCCTACGGGGCGGTTGCGTTCCGGGAAGGGCGTTTCGATACTCTTGCGGTAGTGCATGACCGCATTGAACAGACGGAGGGGCGTTTGCTGGCAAAACTGGCGGATCAGGTGGTGGCTTTTGAACTGAGCCCGCAGGGGGAATTCACAGAATCAGCTATCTTCAGCAACCTTTCGCTCGTTGCCAGGAATACCAACCAAATCACGGAGGCGATAGCGCAGGCTAAAACCGCTGCCCCTTCCTACTCGCCCCGAAAGCCCGGCTTTGGGCAGTTGCAGCTGAAGCAGCAGGCCGGCGAGTGGTGGGCAGTGAAGCGTATGGAGCGGGTTGCGCAGCCCGACACCTTGATCTGGCAGGTGAAAATGCCGGCTGGTAAGCGCCCGGGTTCCGTGACCGAAAGCCTGGAAGACAGTATGCTCTATTTTCATGACGACCCGGTAACGGTCACCGATGAAAACCTGCAGGTCGCCTTGACTTCCCGCATTCGGCGTATCCGCTTTTACGAGCACGCTACCGGCCGGGTGCCGGAGCATCCAGCCATCATCGGGATGCGGCCCTTCGATGAAAACTATCCGTACACTGCCTTCCTGACCCCGGCCGGCGAAATGGGCCTTATTGACCGCTCCGGGCAACAACTGATCAGGAACGGAGCGCCGCTTCGGTTTACCTACATCGGCACTTTTGAATGTGGGAGAGCCCGGGTGTGCATAGACGGTGCCTGGGCCTATGCGCCGGGAGAGACGGCCCCCCCGCAACCCTATAAGTTTCGCCTTCGCAGCTTGTTGCCCTTCCGCAGCAGCCTGCAGTGTATGCCCGCGAAAGCAAGCAGCGCCCCGAACGATGGTGCACTGTTTTTAGTGGATGCTCCCGGGAAGCAACGCCGCTGGGGGTACATCGATGAAACCGGCACCTTGGTATTAGAGACCGATGCCGGGTATGTGGAGGATTTTCATCATCAGGACAGCACCGCTTTTGTGGTCTATGAAAACGGAGAGCCTGACGCTTACGGCCACCCGGATGCTAACTACGGGCTCATCGGCTACGATGGGCAAAGCATATTGCCCCCGGTTTACGACCGCATTTCCCGCCTGCAGGATTTTTACCTGCTTACGATGGGCGGTACGCCCACCTTCTTTTTCACACAGCAAGGCCATGAAATATTTGTCAATCCTACCCGCGTACGCCCTTTTTCGGAAGGTATGGCGCAATTTCGGGATACGAGTGGGCTGTGGGGCTACGTCAGTCAGGAAGGGAAGGTGACCATTCCCCCTCAGTACACACTGACCCGCCCCTTCTCAGACGGCCTGGCGCTGGTCGCCCGGGCGGATGGTGCCTGCCTGTTTGTAGGCCGCGATGGCAAAGTGGCATTTGAAACCGGCTTTCAGAAAAATCAGTGGCGCGGTATAGGCGATTTTCACGATGGGCTTGCCTGGTTTAAAGGGACGG
Organism: uncultured Phaeodactylibacter sp.; assembly: GCA_913062745.1. Lineage (GTDB taxonomy): Bacteria > Bacteroidota > Bacteroidia > Chitinophagales > Saprospiraceae > Phaeodactylibacter. The sequence continues at coordinate 1,192 of CAJXXJ010000364.1, read as the reverse complement.
GTTGGGCATGGGGTGCTTTCAACCGCCGGGGAGAGGTCGTCGTCCGGCCTTCCGCTCACTACAGTTTAGTTGGCCGGGCCTTACCGGCGCCTGATGAAGCATACCCTTTGCCGCTTGACGCCCGCTATGGCTTGTCCTGCGTACAAATCAAAGCAGGGGAGGGCAAGGCTTACGCACAAATAGTAGACAGCAGCGGGCAGGTGGTCTTTGAGGACCGGGCCTTGTTTTATATCGGGCCATTCAATGCGCAGGGAATAGCGGTATACCAGGAAGAAGAGCAGGGCATGTATGGCTTGATCAACAGCCGCGGAACGAGGATATGCCCGCCCCGCTACCGCGAGATTGGCCCCTTTCGGGAAGGGTATGCAGCAGCAAAGGGAGAAGACGGCAAGTGGGGCTTTATCCGTCAGGATGGCGAAGCGGCCATTCCTTTAGCGTTTGCCCGGGTTGATGTACTTTCTGAGGGGCTGGCTGCCGTCAAAAAAGAACAACGGGGCGGCTGGATGTATGTGGATGCCACCGGGCGAGTGAAAATTCCGGGCCCATTCGACGAGGCGCTGCCCTTTTCCGGAGGGGTAAGCTACGTACGGAATGACGGCCGCCCCCGGGCGATCAACCGCGCCGGGCAGGAAATTTTGATGGAAGGGGGCAAGCCGGTTTTCTTTGCGGAAGGTATATTCGGGGTGCAGCGTTCAACAGAAAAAGCCTACTATGCAGATGCTTCCGGCAATAACCTCTTCAGCCGGACCTTTGCGGAAATCAGCCCGTTTCAGCTCGGCATAGCCAAAGTCCGGCCGCTGAGCGAAGAGGGGCAGCGCCGACGCCCGCTCGGAGCGATCAACCGGCGGGGGGTCATGGTCGTGCCGCCCAAATACCGCATGCTGCACATTCAGCCGGATGGCAATATTATCATCAACCCACAGCGGTTCTTCGGCCTGGCGGACAAAGCAGGGAAGATGGTGCTGCCGCCCGACTTCGACCGCATCGACCAGCTGGCAGAGGAAGGGCTTTTTAAGGTGGAGCGGGGTGAAAAAATCGGCTACTACCACTTTGACGGAAGTCAGATGAAGGTATACTGGCCGCTGCAGTATTGATCAGGCCTTCCTGGGCAGTTGGATCGTAAAGGTGGTCCCTTGCCCTTCTTCCGACCGCTTGACGAAGATTTCTCCTTTATGGTATTCTACGATAATAC
>CAJXXJ010000363.1 GCA_913062745.1 uncultured Phaeodactylibacter sp. | reverse complement strand
CTGTTCTTTGATCAGCTGCCCTACTTTGCGGTCTTCCACCGGCGGCAGCTCCATGACCAGCTCTTTATAGGCAATCTTTGACACGTGGGCTACCACCGCAGCCGTACCGGTGCCGAAGACTTCCTGCAACTTGCCAGCCTTGTAGGCTTCCGCCACCTCGTCAATCGTAATCGGGCGTTCCTCCACCTCAATACCGTGCTCCGGCAGCAGCTGCAGAGCGGTGTTGCGGGTGATGCCCGGCAGTATGCCTCCGTTGAGGGCCGGCGTAACGACCTTGCCGTCGATAACGAAGAAGATATTCATCGTCCCGACTTCCTGAATGTATTTGAACTCAATGCTGTCCAGCCACATCACCTGATCGTAGCCTTTCTCATTAGCCAGCTTGGCAGGCAGCAAAGATGCAGCGTAGTTGCCCGCGACTTTTGCTTCTCCGGTACCGCCTTTTACTGCAGCACGTACGTAGTGGGTGTCCGCAATCAGGCTTACCGGCTTCGGGTAGTACGGGCCTACCGGGCCGGTGAAAATGATGAAACGGTAAGTTGCTGAAGGCTTCACGCCAATGAACTCATCGTTGGCAAACATGTAGGGGCGAATGTACAGCGCACTGCCCTCCTGCGGCGGAATCCAGTCAGCATCGAGGCCCACCAGGGTATGCAGCGCCTCCAGGAACAGGCCTTCCGGTACCTCCGGCATACACATGCGGCGGGCGGAATCATTGATCCGCTTGGCGTGCATTTCCGGACGGAAAAACAGCGGCTGCCCGTCAATCGACTTGGAAGCCTTCATGCCTTCGAAAATAGCCTGCCCGTAGTGCAGAGCCATGGCAGCCGGGTGAATCTCAAAATTGCCAAACGGCACGATGCGGGCGTCATGCCAGGCGCCATCTTTGTAGTCGACAACAAACATATGATCGGAAAAAACGCGGCCGAACGGAATGTTATTGAAGTCCACGGATGAAAGGCGGGATTGTTGAGTTTTTTCAACTCGTATGTTAAACTCCATAGGCATTATTTTTCCACAAAATTAACAAAAAAATTACGAATATTTTATATTAGCACCAACTGTGACACTTTTTTGAATCTTAATTTGGTCGCACGTCCATAAAATAACAATTATTTTGAACCCATCATTTTTAGATTTCCCGCTTTACGCCTTTCCGGAGACCGAACTGAGCCCGCCGCCCGGTGATGGCAAAAAGGGAGTGCTTGTGCTTTTTGAGAGCGATCCGGCAGATGCCGAAGCATTGAGTGGCTTTCTGGACAAGGTGTTGCAAGCGGTGAAAATTGACCGCATGGCAGATGCCAAAACAGTAGTTATAACACCAAAGCAAAGTATTAGTTTGACGCGCCTGGAGTGCTTTGCCCAATGTCGTTATTTGATATTCTTTGGGGCCACCCCGCGACAACTGGGCCTGAACCTGCAGCTAACAGACTATCAGCCGACGGAATTTACCGGCAGGCAGCTGCTGCGGGCCGATGCGCTGTCCGCTATCATGCAGGAACGGCAGGATGGCGGCAAAGCCATGTCCGGAAAACTTTGGAAAGCGCTGCAAAGTCTTTTTCTTTAGGCTCATTATCAAAACAAACGGCTTACGCCATATGCAACCTATTGTATTTGCCACCCGCAATCTCAACAAAATCAAAGAAGTCAGCCCACTGCTCAGCGACAAGATCAAGCTGCAGAGCCTGGACGACATCGGCTGCGATGACATCCTGCCGGAAACGAGCCCGACTATTCCGGAAAATGCGCTGGAAAAAGCACGCTTTGTTTATCAGAATTATAAGGTGGACTGCTTCGCCGAAGATACCGGGCTGGAAGTAGAAGCGCTTAACGGCGAACCCGGCGTGTATTCTGCGCGCTACGCCGGCCCCGCCCACGATGACGAGGCCAATATGTCCCTGCTGCTTGCCAACCTAAAGGGAGAAGAGGATCGGCAAGCCCGCTTTTACACCGTTATTGCGCTGATCATCGATGGCAAAGAGCACACCTTCGAAGGAGAGGCCCGTGGCAGTATTATACACCACAAGAAGGGCAATCAGGGTTTTGGCTACGACCCGCTATTTATGCCGGAAGGCTACAACCGTACTTTCGCACAGATGTCTGCCGAAGAAAAAAATGCCATCAGCCACCGTGGAAAAGCGGTAAAAAAGCTAATAGACTTCCTTAACCAACACTTTTCTTGATTATAGCCCTACTTTTTGCTAAATTATGCGGGTATAAACCACAAGGGCAGTGGAGGCCTCATGACAATACGCTTCCCTGCTCCCCGTTTTCGCTTTGAGGCGGTTCGTCGCATTTGCTGCCGGAACTCAACAGCGCGCGGGAGCCAAACAGGGGGCAGCGAAAGCCCCTCATGACCAAAAACAGCAGCATGAACGCAGATAACTTTAGCAAGTTTCTACAAGACCCCGCATTGCTCCATCAAATTTCCTTCGAGGAGCTGAAGACGATGGCGCTGCAATATCCTTACTGTCAGCCTCTTCGCCTGCTTTTGCTCAGGAAGAGCTTGCAGGAAAACCGGGATAACTGGGAAGAACTGCTTAGCCATACCGCTACCCGTACGGTAGACCGTCATCAGCTGCATCAGCAAATAGCCGGGCTGAGCGAAGAAGCCACCGCGCTGGATAACTTCCTGCTCGGGGAAGAATACCTGGAGCTTAAAAGCCTGGAGGAGGAAGAAGCGCTCTCGCTTGATACGCTTCAGGAAGAAGCGCCTGCCGCAGAGCTTGATTTTGACTTTTCACCTCCGGAAGCAGCACAGCCCGGTGCCTCCGCTGAATGGCCGGCAACAGAAGAGCCGGCTGCCCTCCCGGAAGAAGAGCCGGAAGCGCACGAAGGATTCATACTGCCTAAACTGGAAGACTGGAAAGCGCAACAGCTGGAGCAGATTGCTCATGAGCTCGAAGACCACCCGGAGACACACGGTCCACAGCCTGCTCCTGCCAAAGCCAATGCCGGATATGAACAGCCGGATGTGCTGTCGCTGGCCGTAGACACCGCAATTGCTATCTGCGAGGCCCTGTCTGTAGCCCCTCTTCAGCCGGTGCCGGGCGCGTCTGCTCCTACCCCGCCCGCCGCGCGCGAACGCATGGCCCCGGATCAGCAGCTGCATACAGGCATTCCCAAGCCCCGGCCCAAAGCCTCCTTTACCAGCTGGCTGGCCCAGTTTCAGCCGCCCGACATACAGACGCAGCTCAGCAGTATTATGGAGTCCAAAAAGCTGGAGGAAAAGAAAAGGAAGAAAAAACAGAAAAAGACCACCGACGTGGACCGTATCGCTGAGCGCAGCATCACGCAGAGCGATGACCTTGCCTCGGAAACCCTGGCCGAATTGTACATACGGCAACAGCAGTACGACAAGGCAATCGACATGTACGAACGTTTGATGTTGGTTTTTCCGGAAAAAAGTGGTTTCTTTGCCGAGCGAATTGAAACGCTAAAAAAAGACATTTAAGATATGCTGACGACGATGACTGTTCTGATTACCCTGATCTGCATCTTGCTCATGGGCGCTGTGCTGATCCAAAACCCAAAGGGTGGCGGTGTTGATTCCACATTCGGTGGCTCTCAGGCTAACCAAATGTTCGGCGCGGCCAAGTCTGCGGACTTTATCGAAAAAGCCACCTGGTATCTGGCTATTGCACTGTTTGTGCTTTGCATTATCACCAGCCTTCTTGCAGGCGGCCCGACCGGCGGAGAGCAGCTGATGTCTCAGTAAGCTACCATCTGGCAAAACTGCGCTTATTGATGAGCGCCTGACAGGCTGAATGCCCCGCGTGGCATTCAGCCTGTTTTTTTGTCATATGGTGTAAGCCTGTCAGGCGCTACAGCAGCTCGCCGTGGGAAATGCCGGAAATCCTGTAAAAATGGCAGAAATATCAACTTGGCACGCCCTATGATAGAGAGGAGGTAACAAGCAGCCCTTGCTGCTCACTGACATTACTTTATTAACCAATAAATGATCATAAAAAGCTTTCGACTATGAAGCCCATCAATGACAGAGTTGTGGTCAAGCCCGCTGCCGCGGAGGAGAAGACACAAGGCGGTATCATCATTCCGGATACAGCCAAAGAAAAGCCACAGCGCGGCCAGGTAATAGCCGTAGGCCCTGGTAAAGACGGTAACGCTATGACCGTTAAGGAAGGAGACACCGTGCTCTATGGCAAATACGCCGGCCAGGAACTGCAGTACAACGGTGAGGACTACCTCATCATGCGGGAAGACGACATCCTGGTCATCCTGGAAGGCAACGAGTAAGCTTTCCACCCTACTGCCGGTTTGACCGGCTTTTTCATTTTTAAAATTTCCAAAACAAAAAATCCAACCTAACCATGGCTAAAGAAATTAGCTTTGATAGAGACGCTAGAGAAAGCTTGCGGGCGGGTGTAGATGCACTGGCTAATGCTGTAAAAGTTACCCTCGGCCCCAAAGGCCGCAACGTAGTTATCCAAAAAAGCTTCGGCGCACCGCAAGTCACCAAAGACGGTGTGACGGTAGCTAAGGAAGTAGAGCTGGAAAACGCCGTTGAGAACATGGGCGCTCAAATGGTAAAGGAAGTTGCTTCCAAAACCGCTGATGTTGCTGGTGACGGTACCACCACCGCTACCCTTCTCGCACAGGCTATGATCGGTGCCGGCCTTAAAAACGTTACTGCTGGCGCTAACCCGATGGACCTTAAGCGCGGAATTGACAAAGCCGTCGCTGCCGTCATCGAAGACCTCAATAAGCAGTCTGAAGTGGTAGGCGACGAC
>CAJXXJ010000362.1 GCA_913062745.1 uncultured Phaeodactylibacter sp. | reverse complement strand
GTAGGTCTCCTTGCCGGAAAACACATAGATGTTACCCAGCTCTAAGAAAACCACCCATACCGAAGCCACCCCATGATCAAAGTATTGGCCAGCTTTTAGGATCAATTCCCCCAATGGCTGGGTAGGGGAGCTGATCTCGATGGTGCAAAGCGGCGGCTCATTTATCTTAGTTTGGTCATTGCGCAGATCAAGCGGCTGCTTTGGGTAAATGCAGAGGTCGGGTACGGAGAGCCAGTCATTTAACTCCAGACTTAATTCGGATAAAATCCGGTACTTTTCTTTGTAACGCAGTTTAAGCTCGAATCCCAAATTGAGCTGCACGGTAGCATGGTTAAAAGAAGGCATAGACTTTTGGCGTTCGACTTGGTACTCACTTAGGCTTACCTCCGGCATGAAAGATGTGTTTTTCGTAAAAATACAGAAATGGGGGGATAATGTCAACGCTTTAGTATCAAGTGCCGTGGTGTTGTTATGCCCATTCCCCTGGCCGCCCTTGCATCCCGATGCAAATTTCTGTATTTTGCTCTAAACTATCATCCATGACCATTCAAGTTGCCGAAATAACCGACACCCACTGCTTCTCTGTAGCAGACTATCACCGCATGGCGGAGGCCGGGGTTTTCGAGGAGCAGCGCGTAGAGTTGCTCTATGGAAAAATTGTAGATATGAGCCCTATTAAAAGCAATCATGCGAGTACAGTAAAACGCCTAATTAGGCTATTTAGCCAGCTGCTGCCCTCATCTGTCCTCCTCGACGTACAAGACCCGATACAACTAGATGATTATTCTGAGCCTGAACCGGATTTGAGCTTACTAAGGTACCGATCAGACTTTTATGTTAATGCACACCCCGTTGCTGAGGACATTCATTTGCTAATTGAAGTAGCGGACACCAGCCTCGAAAAAGACCGGGATATCAAGCTCCCTCTTTACGCCAGCCACGCCATACCAGAGGTTTGGATTGTCAACCTGAAGGATACGCAGATTGAGCGTTACCGAAGCCCTAGCCCTAAAGGATATACCGATATCCATATTTTCCTGCCGGGCGATGAGATCACTACCGATTTTATGGAGGCGGTGGAGGTTTCGGCGGTGTTGGGTGTGTAGGGCTATTTCCTGGTGTAAAGGACTTTCCGACTTAGGGCTTTCCTAATAGAATGGTTTTGCAAAAAAAGTGGTAATAGCAAAAGACACAACAATACTACCCTCAGCCGATTAATTAAAAATGGGAAGCAAAGCAGGAGGAGCGCCGTAATACTTGCGGTTTAAGCACTGTAATACTTGCGCCGTAGCCAAAACGCCACATTCACCAACGCAATCAAAGCCGGCACTTCCACCAGCGGCCCGATCACCCCGGCGAAAGCTTGCCCGGAATTCAGCCCGAATACCGCTATAGCCACGGCAATCGCCAACTCAAAGTTGTTGCCCGCCGCCGTGAAAGAGATTGCGGCATTGCGCGGGTAGTCCGCGCCCAGCCATTTGCCTATAAAAAAGCTGATCAGGAAAATAAGCCCGAAGTAGATCAGCAGAGGTACCGCAATACGCACCACGTCCATCGGGATTTGTACAATCAGCTCGCCCTTCAGGCTAAACATCACCACTATGGTGAACAGCAAAGCAATGAGCGTAATTGGCGAGATCACGGGCACGAATTTTTCTTGGTACCACTCTTCTCCCCTGCCGCGCACCAGCAGCACCCGGCTCAGCAGCCCCGCCAGAAAGGGGATGCCCAGGTAGATGGCTACGCTCTCCGCCACCGTAGCGATAGAGATATCCACGATAGACCCCTCAAATCCAAACATCGGCGGGAGCACCGTGATGAACAGCCAGGCGTAAAAGCTGTAGAAGAAGACCTGGAAAATGCTGTTCAGCGCCACTAAGCCCGCTCCGTACTCCCGGCTCCCCTCTGCCAGGTCGTTCCACACAATGACCATCGCAATGCAGCGGGCCAGCCCGATGAGTATTAGCCCGGTCATGTACTCCGGGTAATCGCGCAGGAAGGCAATCGCCAGTACGAACATGAGAATAGGCCCCACGATCCAGTTGAGGAACAAGGACAAGCCCAGTATCTTCACATTGCGGAAGACCTGCGGCAGCATGCGGTAGTTGACTTTCGCCAAAGGCGGGTACATCATCAGGATGAGGCCAATGGCAATCGGGATATTAGTACTACCCCGGGAAAACGAATTGACAAAATCAGCGGTGCCCGGCAGCAGATAGCCCAGCCCGACGCCCACTGCCATCGCCAGGAAGATCCAGAGGGTGAGGTAGCGGTCGAGGAAGGACAGGTTTTTGCGTGGCTTAAGGGTACTTCGTTGGTTCATATTTGCAATTTTTGCGCGGTCAACTGCATAGCGTGGAGGATTTCCCGCCCAATCTGTCGGACGCGCTCATCATATCGGGCCGTTTCCTCCGGCGTATCGTCAGCAGCCTTTGGGTCATCGTAGGTTAGCGGCAGCCGGAGGTCCGCGCCCGGGATAAACGGGCAGTTTTCATCCGCATCCGAGCAGGTCATGATGGCCGCGAATCCGGATTGAGGGTTGGCCGGCGCATCAAAAGTCTTTGAGTAGCAGATCAGTGGGGCTTGCGTTTCCGCGAAAGCGACCTGATAATGCGGGTTCTCCCCGCCCGGGTTATGGATTTGGAAGCCTGCCCGCCGCAGTGCCGCCACTGCCCGCGGGTTGAAAGCCGTGGCCTCTGTGCCGCCTGAGTAAGTTTGCACGCCGGAAATGCCGAAGTATGCGGCCCCGGCTGCCGCCCAGATCTGAGCGATATGGCTGCGGCGGGAATTGTGGGTGCAAATAAAGTTGAGCTGCACTCCCCCACCCTGTTGCCAGGCTATATAGCCGGCCAGCCTTTGCAGTATTGCCTGCCGCTCCTCCGGTATTTGTGGCATTTCCTGTAACAGGGCTTCAGTCAGTGCATTGAGTTGCGGAAATAAGCGCATAGTTGCATTTTTCTAGCAGCAGCCGCTGCCCGGTGCACAATTATTGCTTGCTGCGAGCGGCAGCGCATCCATCGGGATACCGCATTTGTCCTTAGCCAAACAGTCCGTCTGCTTCGGCTTCAGTACAAACTTACCCTGTTGGAACTCCAGCCCGTAGCGGCCAATAGTGTCTGTTTGGTATTCGATTTCCACCTCCGGGTTTTGGCCCTTGAGCAGCGGTGCCGCCATATCGATGATGCCGATCAGTTTTTCCGGGCTCAGCCGGTGCTCGTAGTCTTCAGCTACCCAGATTTGCAGGCTGGCATGCTGTTCGGTACGCGTAGTGCCCCCGCAGTCGACAAAGTGCTTGGTAGACAGCCCCATCTCCGTGATGTGGAAATGCAGGGGTACTACCTGGCCGTTGGGCTGCCGGAAGACGAGCTGATCAGTGGATTGCAGGTGAGTTTTGAATTCAGAAACGGTCATGGTTTGTTGTTTTTGACTGGATGAAAAGTGAATGCTTTTATAGCAATATTGCAATATAGCGAGATTTATATTTGGAAGCCGGGGCCTATGCTTCCTTAGCAGCACTGCTCGCCCGGCTCCTTGCCCAGCAGCCCGCCCAGCATCTGCCGGATTTCGCGCCAGCGGTGGGGGTTGATGCAGTAGTTCATGCTTGAGCCCTCGATCGTGCCTTGTATGATGCCAACTTTCTTCAGCTCTGCCAGGTGGCGGGAAATGGTAGGCTGCGAAAGCGGCAGCACGTCCATCAGGTCATTGCCGATGCAGGCATTGATTTCAAGCAAGTGCTGTACGATGGCGACGCGCGCCGGGTGCCCCAGTACTTTGGCGATGGTGGCCAGCTCGATCTGGGCTTGCGTGTAGCCTTCGGTTTTGGTGAGGCCCATGGTGCTTTATTTTTGTGATATTGCAATATTGCAATAATTAGAGCAGTAATCAAAATATCCTCTCTTTTTTCTTGGACGGGGAGGCCACTTTTCATTTTGCGCTAAGGCCCAACCCGCAACAAAAAGCTTTTCCTTCCATTGTGTTGTCAATATTTGCTGCCAGTAATTGGAGGCGCCTACGCATGGAAAACAGCGGATTTGAACCAGCATTTTCAGAAAAATTTAAAAAATGCGGATTTGGCTGCAACGTTCTTCTGGCTTTTTCACAATAGACAGACAAAAACAACCATCATGCAACGAATTACAATCTGTTTTTGTGTTATTGCATTTTTCACCCTGACTAATTGCGAGCGGGAAAACTTTAATGAAACTATTGATATCCCTGAGGAAGTTACGCCCGCCGAGGTGGAGTACTTAGAAGGCCTTACCCTGAAAGCGCAGGAAGAGGACATCTTTGTGTCTGAGGGGATGGCAAGGCGCTTCATTGGGGTAGATAGCTTTACCTACTATGCATTAACCTCCGGCACCATTACATGTGATGGAGGAGGTGCATATAGCATAAGTTCCGATGGTGATAACTTTTTCATGGTAGAGTTTTACATCTTCGAAGATGAGCCATACCTCTGGCAGGTCGGCCTTGTTGCGGAGGTCGATGGGCAACCTACGGTATTACTCAGCCAAGTACCAGCTGGTAGTGGTTGTGAGTACCAAACAGCAGAATTAACGATTACGGAAATTACCGAGACGGAAATCACGGGGACCTTTACCGGAGACTTTTTTAGAATAGACGGGCCTATGGGTAACCATTTGCCCTGTGGTGGGCATATCTATGTCGGAGAGTATACGGCTTCCTTCAGCATGCCCTACGAAGACTGCGAATAAGGAGAGCCCATGAATACCGCTACCACCATCAAAAAAT
>CAJXXJ010000361.1 GCA_913062745.1 uncultured Phaeodactylibacter sp. | reverse complement strand
TCTACCCGCAAGGTGTAAGTGCCGGCTGCACCGACAAGGGGCATCGCGCTATCTGCCCCCTCAAGGATACTGCCATTACTGCTTGTCCAGCTGTAGGTGATCAGCGGGCCGGAGTCAGAAGTACTCCCGTCAAGCATCAATACGGTATCCCGGCAGTTCAGCACACCGTCTGCTCCGGCTTCCGCCAAAGGCGAGAGGGTGTCCACCTCTATAATCACCTGTGCGACCGTCCGGCAGTCGTTCATCTCATCTGTAATTGCCAGCTGATATTCGCCACCTGCGTCTACTACCGGCTGGAGCCCCTCTGCTCCACTCAGGATATTGCCTGCTGTAGTTGACCACTGCAGCGTAAGGCCTGGCCCCTGGGAAGAGGCGGAGGCGTCCAGTTGCACCGTAGGCTGCGCGCAGGTAATGGAGCCGGGAAGGGCGATGCTGGCTACAGGGATATTGACGTCCTGCTCCAGCAAGACCGAATCTGCCGCACTGCAGCCGTTTGCCGTATTCTCTATTTCCAAAATATACCAGCCCGCCTGCGTAGCCGGAGCCTGAGGGCTGTCCCCCTGCCCCTGCAGCCCGGCAGCTGCAGAGGACCACTGATAGGAGAAGTCCGGTCCGCTGCTCGATGCGCTGCCATCAAGGAGAATAACGGTATCAATGCAAGTAAGCAGCCCCGGCGGCGCTATTAGTACCTCGGGGACGACAAAGTCAGCAGCAACCTGAACCGCATCGGTTGAAGCACAACCATTGACCGTATCAATGGCGGACAACTCGTAGGTACCGGGCGCATCTACCAGTAAAGACAGCACTTGAGTGCTGCCCGGGGTGCTGCCATCGGGGCTGCTCCAGTTGTAGGACAGCCGCCCGTCCGGGTCATCAGCGGTGGCGGCCAGTTGTACTGCCGGCTGCCGGCAATTGATAAGCGTATCCGGGCCGGCGCTGATGAGGGGCGCCATCGTGTCAATAGCCACTTGTATAGTCTGGGAACGGCTGCAGAAGTTCTGTAGGTTGGTGATGACCAGAGTGTACGCTCCGGCCGCATTTACTGTGGGCTGTAAGGTGTTGGAGCCGGCAGTGATATTGCCCCCGGTTGTGGACCAGGAAATGTCAAAGCCCGGGCCGGTGCTGCTCCCGCCCGCATCGAGCTGCAGGCTGGCCAGCGTACAACTGAGCGTTTGGGGCGGAGCTACGAGGAGATCGGGCGAGAGGGTGTCCTGCACGACTTCCACACTGGCCACAGACCGGCACTGATTATTTAGATTTTGTACCTCCAACTGATAAGTCCCCGGAGCATCGATCAGTGGCTCCGCGCTGTCAGCACCACTCACAATTTGCCCATCCGGGCTGGTCCAAAGGTAGGCAAAGCCCGCACCCCCGTCGCTGCCGGTGGCATCGAGGGTTTGGCTCGTCAGGTTGCAATTCAGGGTATCAGCCGGCAGGACGACGACCTCCGGATGCGTGGTGTCCTGCACTACGGTGACCGTTGCGGAAGAGCTGCAGTCGTTCGTGGTATCCGTAATCAAAAGAGTGTACTGCCCCGGGGCACCCACCACCGGCGTCAGACCATCGGTACCGCTGAGGAATTGTCCGTTCGGGGTCGACCAGTTCAGAATATAGCCGGAGCTCTGCCCGGAAGCAGATGCATCAAGCAGCACCGACTCCTGTTCGCAGTCGAGCGTATCAGGCGGCAATAAATTGATCTGTGGAGCATTGATGTCACTCGCTACCAATACGGAATCTGTAGCCAGGCAGCCGTTGGTGGTATCCTGAACGGTGAGCTCATACCAGCCGGGGTTTCCCACTACCGGGAAGAGGCTCATACTATCGCTGACCAGGCTGCCGGTTTCCGTCTGCCAGCTATACACAAAACCAATGCCTGCCGAAGAGCCGCTTCCGTTGAGGCTAACGGAGGGTGCTCCGCAGGACAGTACTGTGTCTGCTCCCGCTTCGGCAAACGGCACAACCGTATCCTCCACCACCAGTACAGTATCTAAGCTGCTGCACCCGCTGAGGCTGTCCGTTACTTCCAGCAGGTAGGTTCCCGGAGCAGCAGCCAGGGCTGAGGAAAGGCTATCCGGCCCGCTGAGCTGCCCGCTCAGGGCCGACCAAGCGTAAATCAGACTGGTATCGGGGCTGCTGAAACTGGCAGACAAAGCAATCAGCGTATCTGCACAGTTGAGCGTATCCGGCGTATTCACACTGAAAGCGGGAGGTGCGGGGCCTTCCTCTACGGTAACCAACGCCGTCTGAAAGCAGCCATTCGAGGTATCTTCTACAAGCAGCAGGTAAGTGCCTGGAGCATCCGCTACTGCCTGCACACTATCGGCCCCGGAGATAATATTACCATCGTCGGTCGACCAGGAGTAAGTGATGCCCGGCCCGGCAGAGGACCCCGCCCCGTCAAGGGTAACGCTGCTGCTGCTACAATCCAGCTGTCCGTCGATTTCAGCTATCGCATCCGGCTGATCCGTATCCTGATCTACCACAGCATTAGCTTCTGAAAAACAGCCGTTGTCGTTATTGGTCACAACCAGAGTGTAGGTGCCGGGCGCGCCGACTTCCGGGGTAAGGGATTGAGCCCCGCTTACGATAACCCCGTCCAGAGTCACCCACTGATAGCTGTAATTGCCCCCTGTCGAAGACCCTACCCCGGAGAGCTCTACGGTAGGCATTGCACAGGTCACCGTAGCCCCGATTGCATTGGCATCCGGAACGTTGGGATCAGGTACCAGTTGCACCTCTGTTTCTGCTGTACAAAAGGTAGGCCCGTCGCTGTAGATGACCGTGAGTACATAAGTGCCTTCCAGCGTCACCTCTACCGTGGGTTGTGTCGGGTCGCTAATGATTTGTCCATCCGGCGTAGTCCATTGATAGCTGATATTGGGGCCGGAGGAGGAAGCAGAGCCGTCGAGTGTGAGCGTCTGCCCTTCGCAGGGAGCAAAGATGACGGGCTGAATGATAGCTTCGATAGGCTCTACTGTGACGACCACCTGATCGGACTCCTGACAATTGCCGTTCACGTCAGTCAGCGTGAGGATATAAGTACCGGGCCCTTGCACGGTAGGCGTCAGGGTATTGAAGCCGGAAACCACCAGCCCGCCATCCGGTGAAAACCAGGAATACACGTAGGTGGGCCCCTGTACAGTACCCGTGGCATTGAGCGTCACGAGGCCTTCCAGGCAGGGAATCGTTGCGGCCGGCCCCGCGTCAACAATCAGTGGCGGAGGAAGAACCGGACAAACCAAATGCTCATTTGCTGCGCCACCGGTTGCCGAGGTATACCCCCAGAATGCCTGTGTGCTGCCGCCAAATACGTTATTGACTATGTCATAAACAGCACTGATGACGACCATGCCATCAAAGGTTACGACGTAGGTATTGCTGCCCGGGTCCCAGCTAAAGGTAATGCTGTGATCATTGCCATCTTCAATATTGCCCAGGTCGACGGGGCCTTCCAGCTGATTGTTGAGGTTGCCGTTGATGGAGACGGCGCAGTGGTCCGGAGGGATATCGGACTGCCCCGGCCCATTATCCCAGGTATCAAATTCCACGATGAAAGAGTTGGGGATGCCCGCTGCACCGATGCCAATACCCGTTCCGCCACAAACGTTGACGCCGCCGGGCTGATAAACCAAACAAATACCATCTGCGCCCCCATCGTCATTACCAAAGTTGACGGTCATGTTGTGCGTAAAAGGCATGCTGAAATCTACAGGAGTATCCAGCCAGGCACAGCCGGACTGATTGAGGGCGTCAGCGGTCAGCTGAATGCAATCCCCGTCATTGCTCGCATCGCCGCTTAGTATGAATTCTCCATTACACGGAATTTGCGCGTTGGCCAGAATCGGAAATACTGCTAAAATCGCAAGGATGTGTAGCTGTCGTCTCATGTTTGTTTGTTTCGGATGCTGTAGGGCTGAACCGGTGGGGTTTCGGCTACAGCCGGAAGGAAGTCTCCCGGCTCACCGCTTTCCCCTGCTAAATATTTTACGGTTTTACGAAAGTACAAAAAAACTGACGCCAACTCCGGATTTTTACCGCAGGTTGCGGCACTGACTGCAGCCATAAACGAGTCTCCCCCCGCCACTATTTAAGCGACGGGGGGAGACGAATGGTATTCCGTATTTGTACAACCGGTGGCCTACAGCAGCAGCTGCTTCATATCTACACGCTCCCGGATGATGCCTTCCAGTTTATCCACCGGCACACGCTCCTGTTCCAGGGTATCCCGGTCCCGCAGGGTAACGGTGTGGTCATCCAGTGCTTCAAAGTCAACGGTAACGCAGAAGGGCGTACCGATCGCATCCTGACGGCGGTACAGTTTACCGATGCTGCCCGTATCGTCATACTGCACATTGAAAGACAGGCGAAGCTGCTTGAAAATATCTTTAGCCATATTGACCAGCCGTTCGTCGTTTCGCTTAAGCGGCAGGATCGCACATTTGAGCGGGGCCAGCGCCGGGTGAAGCTTCAACAGCTCGCGGGTGCTTTCCTTGCCATTGGCCCCCACCACGGTCTCCTCCTGCAGCGCCTGCGACATCGTAGCCAGGAACATCCGGTCGCAGCCAATGGATGTTTCCAACACATAGGGTACATAGCTTTCCTGTGATTCCGGGTCGAAGAACTGCAGTTTTTTACCAGACAGCTCCTGATGCGCGCCCAGGTCGAAATCAGTCCGGCTGTGGATACCTTCCAGCTCTTTGAACCCAAACGGAAACTCAAACTGAATGTCGGCAGCTGCATCAGCGTAGTTGGCCAGGTTTTCG
>CAJXXJ010000360.1 GCA_913062745.1 uncultured Phaeodactylibacter sp. | reverse complement strand
TTTTACCAAAAATGTAAGACCAGGCACGCATGCCGTAATAAGACCAGGAGATCATGGTAGAAAACGCAAATAGGAATACCGCAACAGAAAGCACATAAGGGAACCAGGACACCACTTTACCAAAAGCATCGGTGGTTAATTGAACACCGGACATGCCTTCCACTTCGTGCATCCCTGTGAAGATGATCACTAATGCTGTAAGTGTACAAACCACGACGGTATCGATAAAGGGCTCGAGCAGGGCTACTATACCTTCTGAAATTGGCTCATCCGTACGTACTGCAGAGTGGGCAATAGAGGCTGAGCCGATACCAGCCTCGTTGGAGAAGGCAGCCCGGCGGAAGCCTTGGATCAGTACGCCGATCAGGCCGCCATACATCGCGTCCGCGTTCAGCGCGCCGTTGATTATTTCGCCGAAAGCGGCAGGGATTTCACGAAAGTGGTATCCGAGCACAACCAGCGCACCGGCTACGTATACGCCCACCATGATGGGGACGATTTTGTCTGTCACCCGCGCGATAGACTTGATACCGCCGATGATGATCAGGGCTACGACTATGGCCATGACTACCCCAAATACCCAGGACTTGTCTGCCAGGAAGCTGCCCTGCCCGCCGGTCACATCGATGAGCTGCTGCGCCGCCTGATTTACCTGCACCATGTTGCCGCCCCCGAAGGAGCCGCCGATGCAGGCGATGGCGAACAGCACAGCCAGTATTTTGCCGATCACCCCCATCGTTTTGCCTTTTTCCTTAAAGCCTTTATCGAGGTAGTACATCGGCCCGCCGGAGACACTGCCGTCCACATTATAGTTCCGGTACATCACGCCTAGCGAACACTCCACGAATTTAGACGTCATACCGAAAAGCCCGGCCAGGATCATCCAGAAGGTGGCGCCCGGGCCCCCTAATGATACAGCGATAGCCACACCGGCGATGTTGCCGATGCCTACGGTACCGGAAAGCGCCGCAGTAAGGGCCTGAAAGTGAGACACCTCGCCCGCGTCGTCCGGGTCATCGTACTTACCGCGCACCACGTTGATGGCGTGGCCAAAGGCCCGGATATTTACGAAGCCAGTGTAGATGGTGAAGAATACTGCCCCGGCGATCAGCCAGATCAGAACGAATGGAATGGTGAAGCCGGCAATGGTCACTTCACTGAAAACGGCCCCTGCCACTACTTCCGTGAGTGGCTCCATGACGGAATTGATAGCCTGATCAATCGGGCCGCCCATATCCGCCTGGGCAAAAACTATTAAAGGTGTCAGTAAGATTGCAAATAGTGAAAGTAGTGATTTCTTCATAACGGTTTTTCGTGCTGCTTCTGCGGCTGCCTCGTTTCAGGGAAGCCGGCAGCCCGGTTTTTATGCTTTTTAGTGAATTGTGGAATTGGGGTGCTGCCCACGCAGGGCTTCAAAAAAGACGCGGTAAGGTATTGTTTATTTTCATTTATTCAAAAAGTCATTGCTAATATTTGGAGGGGCCCCGGCTAAGGGGTGGGTACGTTTTGGAGGAATTAAAATGTAAATGCTATTTTAGCCGGACGGGCCTGGCTGGTGCCCTGGGTTTCAAGTCTATGATGCTTAAGTTGAAGTTGTTCTGCAGCTATGCTATACAGGCTGAGGAAGGTAGCTGCATAAGAACAAAACTTGGGGTCAGGGATTTAAGCCCTGAGGCACAAATTCCGGTTGTTAGTCACAAAATTGCATCCCTTGCAACACCAGTATACGGACGAAGAATTGATTAACCTGCTGCTGCAGGATAGTGAGCGAGCCATTGAGCTCATCTTTGAACAGTACTATGCATATATCTGCAAGGCGGTGTACAAGATTTTACCTGACCGTACCCTTACGGAAGATCTGGCGCAAGAGGTGTTTCTGGAGCTTTGGCGAAAGCGTCAGCAGCTCAACATCAGCAGCTCTCTGAAAGCTTACCTTCGCCGGGCGGCAGTCAACCGCAGCCTGAACTACATCCGGGATCAGCGCATCAAATTTACGGATGAGGCACAGGCACCGCCCCTGGAGTCTAACGTAGCAGGTGCCCTGCAGCGGCTGCAGGCTGACGAACTGCAGGAGCGCATCGATCAGGCCATTGATGCGCTGCCCGACCGCTGCCGGATTGTTTTCGTCCTGAGCCGCTTTGAAGATATGTCTTACAATGAGATTGCCGCTCAGTTGGATATCTCTTCAAAAACAGTTGAAAACCAGATATCTAAAGCACTTCGCCTGCTCCGGGCTGCTCTGGCACCTTACCTGGGGCTTTTCCTGCTGGGCGGCTTGTTTTGAAAGCTGGGTGACAATTCAGCAACTGTTTAAATAAAGCATTGGAAAAGGGTAGGGGGCATTTCCTGGTGGTGTGTCCTCTAATTGTAGCACGAAATTTCAACGATGAAGCTGTCAGATTATATAGTCTTAATACATAAACAGCTGCGTGGGGAAATAGACCCCAACGAAGCGAATAAGCTGGACCAGTGGATGGATCGGCAGCCAGATGCCAGCCTGCGGGAGGACATGGGCAAGATCTGGCAGTTGAGTACCCGGTACAAAGATGGGTACGAGCCGGAGGTGCAGCAAGGTCTTACGCGCTTTAAAGCCCGGCTGAAAGAGGAACAGGCTGCTCTGGCCGTGAAGCCGCAACTACGGGCACGCCGCTCCTGGCTGGCCGCTGCTGCTGCCCTCGCGCTGCTGGTAACTGCCGGCCTTTGGTGGGTGATGCAGGGCAGTTCAGATGCTTATGCCTATTCCACCGCTGCAGGGGAAACGCAGGAGCTCACGCTGCCTGATGGGTCCCGGGTCCTGCTGAATGAGTCCTCTGTCCTTACTTATCTGTCCGGCGATAATGCCACAGGCGACCGGGCAGTACGCCTTTCCGGCGAAGCATTTTTCAGTGTAAAGAAGGATGCCAGCCGCCCCTTTGTCATCGAAACACAAGCTACCCGCACTACGGTGCTCGGTACGGCATTCAACGTACGGGCCTACCCACAGGAACCTACCGAAGAGGTAGAAGTAGTGGAGGGCCGGGTGCGGCTGGAACAAAAGCAGGGGGAAGAGTCTGTGGAGCTGCAGCCGCTGGAGCGCGGCGTGTGCCAAACTAAAGCGGGCGAGCTGTATAAACTGGAAGTGTCTCACGCCAATGCACCTTCCTGGTATACACATGAGCTGGAGTTTAAAAAAGAGCGCCTGGCACCGGCCCTGCTCGAAATTGAACGTTACTACAACGTCAAGCTCCGACTCAGCAATCCGGACCTCAAAGACTGTCTCTACAACGCGAAGCTCAAAGGCGTGACCCTCGATGATTTCATCCGCTCGCTGGAAGCCGTTTTTGGGCTGGAAGTGCGCCAGCCTCAGCCGGGCGTATTCGTGCTGGAAGGTGGTCGTTGCCGCTAAGCCCGGCAGCAATCAGGCAACCGGCTTGCTGAGCCGAAATTCCACCCTGCGGTTTTTTAGCCGCCCTTCAGCGGTACCGTTGCTGTGGCGGGGGTAGCTTTCTCCCAGCCCTCTGTTCTTAAGGCGCTTTCCGGGTATTCCCTTTTCCTGCAGGTACCGGGCTACCGCTTCTGCACGCCGCTCCGACAGGCGCAGGTTGTTGTTCGCATCACCTACATTATCCGTGTGCCCCAGTATGTCGAGCTTTAGCTCCGGGTGCTGCCGCATGATACGCGCCAGCTCATCCAGTTCCCGCCTTGAGCTCTCCCGCAGCTTCGCACTTCCGCTTTCAAACTGAATGTTGCTCAGCGAAATAAACTCGCCCTTCAGCAGCTTTTTGGCCTTGAGCCCGCTCAGCTCTAAAGGCGGCAGGGATTCCAGTTCGCCAAACTCCAGGCGCTCCACGCAGACGCCCTGCCGGTTGCTGTACTGCCCGGTGCCGGAGGTGACTCCCCAGTAAACTTTGTCCCGCCCGTTAAATACTTCTCTGACCAGATCGCCCCGGTATTGCAGTACCAGGTTGCCGTCTATTTCTACCGTAAACTGCTGAGCATCGGGCAGCCATTCTATTTGCAGCTTATGCTCCCGGCAGTCTTCGATATTGCTGATGCGCACGGGCCCCGCAAGATTGTAGTGGAAGTGCTGCACCGAACCGTCCCGCAGCAGCGCAACGTGGTCCTGATAAGGATCCCCGAGGTGTTCGTTTTGCCAGGTATCAATTTCCAGGCCGATGGAAGGGCGCAGCCCCGCGAACCCCATGCCTTCCCCGCTGTAACCCACCCGGCGGTCATGCGGGTGAAAGACAAAGACCATACCGTCCGCACCGCTGTCGTCCTTGCAGCCCAGCATCACACGCAGCTGCATGCGGAAGGGCTCGCTGAGGCGGATAGCCTGCTTGTGCCAAATAGAACCAGAGGACCAGTCCCGGTCGTAGGTCAGGTCAATGCAACGGCCGCCGCTGCGGCGGGCATCACCGGCAAACCGGAAGTCGTCAATATCAGGCTCCTGTGCGGAAAGGGAAAAAACAAGAAGGAAGCTAAGCGGTAAGAGGTAAGCTTTCATAGCAGCCGGGTTTAGGGTGGTTTCGGCAATTATATTTAGCAAACGGGGAAAAACCGCGATAAGTTTCCCGAAAGGGGGGATAAAGCCAGGGAGTGTTTGGCTGCATACACTCCCCGGCTAAACTATTGGACATTTCTGAGACTGGATTGATTTTTCCTGCCTCCGCAAAATCAATCCCTTTCATCCATTCAAACTTTTTTGTCTGGTAGTCTGCTCCCCGGCCGCTAGTGGTCTGTCAAGTGTTAATTTATGGGTTGAGTGGGAGCGAATTTTGAGGCTAATCAACCT
>CAJXXJ010000359.1 GCA_913062745.1 uncultured Phaeodactylibacter sp. | reverse complement strand
AAACATGAAAAAAATGAAATCTAAAAAATCGAATAAGCTTATCATGGCTAGTATTGTCTGTCTTTTTATTGCACTTGCTTTTATTGTAAGTTGCAGTGAAGATTCTACTACTAGCGAAGCTATTACAAATCGTACTAAAATAGTTCGATTAAATGAAGTTGACCATTTTAAAAAAGATATGTATTCAACTGAGAAGTATGATAAATTAATCTTAAAGAGCAGTAGTGATAAAACGCTAGTTGTTTATAAAGCTCAAGCTGGAAAATGGGAAATCGTAGAATCTGAATCCATAGCTCCTCCTCCCCCACCCCCACCGCCCCCGGCGATTGAAGCCGTAACCGAAGTGGAACTGATGGATGAAGAGGATGATATCGAGTTTGTCGACCAATCCGTAGACGCTAACACCTACATCGATGCTCCGGTCTTCTCTGAGAAGAGCGACAACGAGGTGCCACCGCCTCCTCCTCCTCCCCCGCCTCCGCCGGAGCCGGAAGTAGAAGAAATTTTCAAAGTGGTGGAGGAAATGCCCCGCTTCCCGGGCTGTGAAGAGATGATGGCCAGCGCAGACGAAAAGCGGATGTGCGCCAACCGGAAGATGCTTGAATTCATCTACGAAAATATCAAGTATCCTTCTGTGGCCCGCGACAATAACATCGAAGGTACGGTAGTCATAAGCTTCGTAGTCGATGAAAAAGGAGTAGTCAGCGACGCACAAGTAGTCCGCGACATCGGTGGCGGATGCGGTGCCGAGGCACTCCGGATTGTAGAAATGATGAATGACATGCCCGAGCGCTGGACCCCTGGCAAACAGCGCGGACGCGCAGTGAAGGTTCTCTTCAACCTTCCGGTCAAGTTCCGCCTCGAGCTCAAGTAAGATTTCATAGCCAATCCGCAAAAGCAGCAAACCGGGATGTAGCGCAGGCTACCTCCCGGTTGTGTTTTGCAGTACTGCTGCTGGATTTTTGAAAAAAAAAGCCCCGGCGAGCTTCGTCGGGGCTTTTAGGGTAAAGGTGTTAAGGGTTCTTTACGCCAGGTGCGCTCTCACCATCCACGCCATTTTCTCATGCTCCTGCATCAGCCCGATCAGGAAATCCTGCGTGCCGGCATCGTTGCACTCTTCCATCACCATGTCCTGGTCATGGCGCAGGAACTGAATCATGGCTTCGTGGTCAGCCAGCAGATTCTTCAGCATCGTCTCAGCATCTCCGTTATAATGGCCGGTTTCTTCCAGGCGGGCCAGAGACTTGAACTGCTCCATGCTGCCCGGCGCAAAGTAGCCAAGGCTACGGATGCGCTCTGCGATATCATCAATGTGGTCTTCCAGATCATCATACTGCTCTTCGAAGAAAGCGTGCAGTTGCTGAAAATGAATTCCCGTGACGTTCCAGTGATAGTTGCGCAGCTTGATGTAGAGGACGTGCTCGTCCGCCAGGATCTGCTTCAGTGCTTCTGCGACCTGTCCGCGGTTAGAAGTTTCGATACCAATATTTACGTCCACTTTTTCGTGGGTAAGTTGCTTACTTTCAGTGCTCATATAAGAATAGTTTTAGTCGTTGGTTAATCAAGAGGCTTTTGCTAAGTTACAGTATATTACAACAAGCAGGCTCTGCCATAAGTTTAGCGGAAGCGCTCCGGTTTCACCCTGCCAGCTCTGCCTGCATATATTGTTCCAGGAAGGCTTCCGGCGACCGCTCTTCCTGCAGCCACAAGCGGCGGTAGTCGCCATCCCGGTCGTAATCCTTTGCCTGTTTTTTAGTATTGAAGACCCGGTCGCGGGGGTCGTTCCCCACGCCGCTCGCGTACATCCAGTTGCCCCAGTTGCTGGATACATCGTAGTCCACCAGGCAGGATTCAAACCAGGCAGCGCCTTTGCGCCAGTCCTGTTTGAGCTGATGCACCAGATAAGAGGCTACATTTTGCCGCCCCCGGTTGCTCATGTAGCCGGTATACAGCAGCTCCCGCATATTGGCGTCTACAAAATCGTCGCCGGTGGTCCCGGTCATCCATTTCCGCATTGCTTTGGGATTGTCTTTCCAGCGCACTGCTTTATCCTGTATGCCCCCCTTGAAAAAGATTTTGCGGCCATGCTTCATCGTGATATACTTGAAGTACTCCCGCCACAGCAGCTCAAATTTCATCCAGTAAGTGGACTTATTCTTTTCGCGCTCCGCTTCGTAGGCCTCCACTTCCTGGTAAATCGCCCGGGGAGAAATGCTGCCATTGGCCAGCCAGGCGGAGAACTTGGAGGAATAATCAGCGCCGATCAGCCCGTTGCGGGTCTCTTTGTAACTAGCCAGGGCGCCGGTGTCCCATAGATAATGGTCCAGGCGGTTGTAGGCCTGCAGTGCGCCGCCCCGAAAAGGAAGGACTGCCCGCTGCTCTTGCGGCGGAAGCTCATAGCCGAAGGCCTCCGGGCCTGGCAGCTCGCTGGCTGTAAACGCTACGGTAGGAATCTGCTCTGGCGGGTCAAGTGTGCCCGGCACCTCGCTGTATTTTTCCACCCGCTTGCGAAACTGAGTGAAGACCTCCGGCACCTTGTCAATGGCAAAGTTGACTTCATCCGGATTGACCAGCAGCCCGCTGTGATAAAAATGTGTATCAAGGTCTTTGCTGAGCCGCTCTTCGATTTGCAACTCTTCGTGAGCATATTCTTTGGAAGCGTACAGGGCACGGCAGCCATGTTCTTGTGCCAGTTTTGGCAAAACCTCCTCCGGTATGCCCACGGCAAAGCAGAGGTCGCTGCCTTTATCTTGTAAGTCTTCTTTTAAATCCTGCAGGCTTTCCAGCAAAAACCGGAGCCGGTAGACGCCCATGCGAAGAAACCCCCAGCGGTCGCGTTGCAGCAGTCTTTCGTCCAAAACAAAAACAGGAAGCACAGCTTTATTTTCTTCAACTGCCGCCCGCAGCCCCGGATTGTCCGTCAGGCGCAGGTCATTCCTAAACCAGAATAATGCGGTAGACATTTAGCGATGATTATATTTTTCAGAATACGTGTGGGTAACACCAACAGAAGGGCTTTGTTGCCAATTTAGAGGCACCCTAAATAAAGCATAGGGCGGGTATAATTTACTTTTGGCACGGTACTTGTACTGGATTAAGCAGGTAAAAAGATAAGATCACGATTGTTTGAAAATTAGCCTGCAGAGATGCGGGCTTTTTTTATGGAAAAAGGGCAAACCCTGCTGTGAAGGCTTACCCTTTAACTTTTTCTTAATAAAAAACTCGGTCAGGACTTGCCCAAAAGCGGAGCCTGCACTGTAATTTTTCAGTAAAAGGCTTACTTTTGCGGCATAGTTTACTAATGCATTTTAGAGCCTGTGCGGTAGCAATGACTACGGCGCAGGTTTTTTATATTCAGAACTACCCATCAGATTTGTGTAGCCTGAGTAGGCAGTCAGCCATTATGTTCACGGGATGATAAGAGGGAAATTTAGTAGTCCACTTGACCAGAGTGCACGGCGCGTAGCGAGGGAAAGAGGCGGGGAGCACACGAATGCACTCCCCGAACCATCTTAAATCTTTAGTTTTTTGCTTTCCGCTTTGCTTACGCGTTGGTTGCTGCTTTGCCAGCACCTGCAGCTACAGACTCCGTGGCCTCCTTAGACTTGCCAATAGCAAGGGTGTAGATCACGAGACCGAAGCCGATCTTGTTCACGGCATCACCAATGTTGTAGATGATGTCCATAGACTCACCAGGAATAACACCTGCCAGCCATCCGGTATCGATGGTCATGTAACCGATCGGGTAGATCGCCCAGCCAGCGAATACGAACCAAGCCAGAGCGTTGAAGCCCTTCTGCAGTTTCGGATCGTTGGAGTTAGAGGAAAGGCGCTTCGCAGAGCCAAACCATACCTCATACAGGATACCTGCGTAACCGATGGTAGAGATGAAGCCCCACAGCGGAGACTGATCACGGAATACCGTCTCTCCCAGGTAACCAGCTACCAGCATAACCAGTGAGTAGAAAATCATCTTCCACAGCAGTCCCACCTTCGCACCGAAGGCGCGCAGGATCAGGTAAAACTCTACACACATCAACGGAACGGTAAGGATCCAGTCAATGTAACGGAACTCAGTGGGAGACGCCTGATTGGTCGCCCAGAAGTCACGCATGTAAAAGTAGTGTACTGCCGCGATGAAGGTAATGAGGCCGGACACCAGCATGGAGTCCTTCCACTTGCCCTGCACCTGGCTGAACTGGAAGAAAAAGAAGACTGTGGCAGCGGCCATAGCCATGGAGCCGATGAAAAAGGTAAAACCTACGTAGTCACCGGACTTGAGCTGCGCGAGCAGCAAGGGTTGAATGTTTACTAATGCGTCCATATCAATTCAGAATTGTTGTTAAAGAACTGTTAACGACAAGGGGGTAACAGTTGCTCAAAAAAATGGTTTAAGAAATTTTTCAAAAATAAACATATACAAAAATATATGTGTTATTCAACATCTTCAAGAGAACTTGATGCGGAATTTCCGCTACCCGATTCCTGGTATAATTGATCAATTAAGATCATATGCGGCAGCGTCACTACCGAGATGAACACGAATACCAGGCCAATATTAACGGGCAATTCCATTTTTGTCTGTACGAAGGCGACTACCCCCAGGCTGCCTATCGCCGCAAGGCTCAGCGGCAGCGCGTTCCTGACATAGTCTTTGAGCCCGTAGGAAGACAACCGCATGCGGAAGAACCGGATTTGGTCCATCATAGAGCTCAGAGAGTGCCAGCAAACGAAATAGATCGTAAAGGCCAGCAATAAAGGCACATTGATAAATAG
>CAJXXJ010000358.1 GCA_913062745.1 uncultured Phaeodactylibacter sp. | reverse complement strand
GCAACCGGCACTGTTTGGTGCCGGTACGCAGGACCCCGCAGTGCCGCATACAGCCGCTCAGCAATTGCAGCAGTTGACGCCTAAAGGCGAAAGCGAGCTGATCGAAGGTGCGGATCATGTCTTTGGCGGAAGCCATCCTTTCGGTAGTGACACCCTGCCGGAGCACTCGCAGCAGCTGGTGGAGCGCACCATCCTATTTTTCCAATAAAAAAACGCCCCGCTCCGGTATGGAAGCGAGGCGATTTCTTCAAATCAATAGAGGTTTAAAATAGAGAACAAGTCTGGTCGAGCGCGTCGGTCATTTGGGGTTACGTGCTCATTAGGATTTGGGATTGTCAAACTAAATTGGGTTATACAGGTGCTTCCGAGGGTCATCGGAATTCATTCGGTCTTAAATGTTTTATGTATTTAAGAGCAAAAAGGTGACTGAATTCCACACGGGAGTCACTGTTTTTTTTCAATTTTTTCGTAGATTTTTCACAAGTAACTGATTGACAATTTGTTACAATTCAAATCTGGTGGCCCTTTTTCCTGAAGGGCGGGATGCCGTCTGGCAGTAATTCAATTTTTGGTACATTTGAGCATAAATCGAAGCAATAGCCTGTGTTAACGCTATTTCGGACCAATCAGTTATTTGCCAGCATACTGCTGCTGCTGTACATTGCGCTGCTGCGGGCTTCCGCATTCGTAGTTCCCATCACCACGGAAGTGAGAGGGGCAGGGCTGTTTAGTCAGTGGGTGTATGATTGGATAGGGGTGGACGGCACCGTGCCCGGTATAGTGGCTATGGTACTGTTGCTCCTGCAGGGCTTTTACCTGAACGTACTCGTCGCAGAGCACCGTCTTGCCAGCGAGATTACCCTCTTCCCGGGGCTGTTTTATGTTTATGCCTGCAGTTTTCTGCCGGAGTTTCATTACCTCTCGCCGCTGTTGCTGGCCAATACTTTCTACATCATCGTACTTGGCGAAATCTACAGTACTTACAAGCGCATCGACTGTGCCGGGAGCATCTTCAATATTGGCTTCTGGTCCGCTGTGGGTGCGCTGTTTTATCCGGCCTACGTTTTTCTGCTGCTTTTCGGCTTTGTGTCGCTCAATATCCTCCGGGCATTTCGTACCCGTGAGCGCCTCATGATGGTAGTTGGTTTCATCGTGCCTTTCTTTTTGCTGGGCACCTGGTACTTCTGGATCGACAAGCTGCCGTTTTATCTGCAGTACCTGCAGAGCGGTTTTCAGTTTATCGACTTCGAAGCCGTGCACGCCTCCTGGGTATACCGGAGCCTGGGCTTGTCAATCGTCTTGCTCCTTATCGTGCTGTTCAGCCACCGCACCTATATGCTGAAGCAAAACATCGAAACCCAACGAAAAATCAACATCATCTTCTGGGGGCTGCTGACCTCTGCCTTCACCCTGCTGTATCAGGCGGACATTCAACTGGACCATCTGCTCATACTGGCGCTGCCACTGGGCACGCTGCTTTCTCTGAATTTCGTGCGTATGCGCCCCCGCCTTGCAGAAGTTATCCACCTGCTCATGCTGGCCATTGCGCTGGGGCTGCAGTATATGCCTGTGCTTTTTCCGTAAGGAAATAAGGCAAAATGCTTTCACTCGTTGTGGCAGGCAAGGCTTTACGTTAAAATATTATTATCGGCCTGAAAAGGGTTGGTGAAATTCAGCCACTGCTGTATTTTTCGGCAAATCCACAAATAATGATGAAATATAGCTTGATCCTTTTCCTTGGTGTTTTTGCGCTCTCGCCACTCATTGGGCAGGAACAGCCCGTGCGGTGGTCCTATGCTGCGGAAGCGCTGGGCGAAAACGAATACGAACTGCGCTTCACCGCCGAAATCCGGGAAGGCTGGTACCTGTATTCTCAGTATCTATCCGATGGCGGCCCCATCCCCACCACAATTGCGCCGGAGGAGAGCCCGCTTTACACCCTAAAAGGGGACATGAAGGAAGACGGTAAAGCTATAGAAGGCATGGATGAGCTATTCGGGATAGCGGTCAAAAAATTTAAAGAGCGGGCCGTGTTTACGCAGCGAGTGGAAGTAAAGGAAGGGCTGCAGGAAATCAGCGGCTACATTGAATTTATGAGCTGCAACGATGAAATGTGCCTGCCGCCGCGGGAAATTCCTTTCGTGATCTTCTTTCGCTGATCAAGCAATTGTGCCGCAGGTCACTAACCAAAGCGCTGCAATCTCTTACATTTGCAGCATTTATCCCCCAACCGATTAGCCGGACGCTATGTTATTTTACAAATAAATTGGGCGGCAGTACGTGCTGTCCATTTTACAAGAAAGCGATTGATTATGAAACGATATTTGCTGTTGCTTAGCTTTTTTGCCCTGGCTGCTACGGCTTTCGGCCAAATGCCGGAACCGGTCAAGTGGTCTTTTGAGTCTAAAATGGTAGGCGATAACGAGGCGGAGCTCATCTTCAAAGGAAAGATTGAGGAAGGCTGGAAAACCTATTCCTCCCGTCAGTCTTATGACCCAATGGTGGACAACGGGCCGATCCCCACCGGCGTGTATTTTGATGAAGGCAGCCACTTCGAGCCTGTAGGGGAGCTGCAGGAGTCCGATAACCGCAAGGAGGCTAAGGAGCCATTGTTCGATAACATAGACGTAGCATACTTCACCAAGTATATCACAATCCGGCAGCGGGTGCGCATCAACGACTTCAGCAAGCCTGTCACCGGCTACATCGAGTCTATGGCCTGCAACGATGAGGCCTGCCTGCCCCCAACGCCCAAAGATTTCAGCTTTACGCTAAATAAACCAGCTGCTACTGTGCAGCAGGAAAGCGCCCCGGCAGCACCTGCTCCTGAAGAAAAAGCTGCAAGCGAACTGGCAGAAAGCGAAGAAGCGGCCGGGCAAAAGACCATCATCCTGGGCGCACCCGCCGAAGCAGAGCAGGTCCCCGGCCCCAACAGCAGCAGTCAGCTGCCCGTCAACTGGAGCTTTGCAACCAACGAGCTGGACGGGGAAGGCCTGTACGAACTGGTCTTCACCGCTGATGTGGAAGACGGGTGGACGTTCTACTCCCAGCATACCTCTCCGGAGGATGGCCCTATACCCACGGAATTCAACTTCGCGGAAGGCGCTCATTATGAATTGATCGGAGAAACCACCGAGGAAGGAAAGGTTAAGTCCGGGCCCGACCCTTACTTCCCCGGTGCTGAAGTCGTGAAATTTGTAGAAGGCCCGGTCACCTTCCGGCAGCAGGTGAAAGTAAGCGACCCTGCGCAGCCCATCAGCGGCTATCTGGTGTATATGGCCTGCGATGATGAGCAGTGCCTGCCACCCTCGGATGTTGAATTCGCTTTCGACCTGGCCACGGGTACAGGAGCGGTGGCTACCATAGACACTAATACCGGGCTGAAAGCTATCGATCAGCGTATAGACGGTATCCGCGCTACCTATCAGGAGCCGGTCGGTAATTGCGGAGACGAGGCGGTTGCCCGTGATGAAAACCTCTTCTGGACTTTCATCCTCGGATTTGCAGGCGGCCTGCTGGCCCTGCTGACGCCCTGCGTATTCCCGATGATCCCGCTCACGGTGAGCTTTTTCACCAAAAGTAGCAGCGACCGGAAGTCGGGTATTCGCAATGCCCTGATTTACGGCCTGTCGATTATCGTCATTTATGTGTCAATCGGCCTGTTGATTACCGGGGTATTTGGGGCTACTGCGCTCAATGCCCTGTCGACCAACTGGATTGCGAATACGCTCTTCTTCCTCATCTTCCTGTTTTTTGCCTTTTCGTTCTTCGGCTACTACGAGATTACGCTGCCAAGTTCCTGGGCGAATAAGAGTGATCAGATGGCAGACAAAGGCGGGCTGATCGGAATCTTCTTCATGGCCTTTACGCTGGCGCTGGTGAGCTTTTCCTGTACCGGCCCCATTATCGGTTCTGCCCTGGTGCAGTCGGCGACGAGCTCCTTCGGCCCGTTTGTGGTGATGCTGGGCTTCTCCAGTGCTCTGGCTCTGCCCTTTGCCCTGTTTGCGGCATTCCCGGGCTGGTTGAATTCTCTGCCCCGCTCCGGCGGCTGGATGAATTCTGTTAAAGTGGTGCTCGGATTCCTGGAGCTGGCCCTGGCCCTGAAGTTCTTGTCCGTAGCTGATATGACGATGCACTGGAACATCCTGCCCTACGAGGTGTTCATGGGGGCCTGGGTAATCATCTTCGCGGCTATGACTGCCTACCTGTTTGGCCTGATCAAATTCCCACACGATAGCCCGATGAAAAAGCTGTCCGCCACCCGCGGCACCTTCGCATTTTTGTCTCTGGCCTTTACAATCTACCTGGTTACCGGCTTCATGTACGACGAGGACACGAAGTCTTACAACGCCCTTAAGCTGATGAGCGGCCTGGCACCTCCGGCCAAGTACAATGTGTTTTTAGCGGAAGCGAAAGCAGACGAAAGCATAAAGGCTCAGTATCCCTCTTTCTCCAAGTGCGCCAACAATCTGGATTGTTTCAAGGTGTACGAAGAGGGTATGGCTTACGCCAAAAAGAATAACATGCCCGTACTGCTCGACTTTACCGGCTACGGTTGTGTAAACTGCCGGAAGACCGAGGAGCACATCTGGGTGGAAGATGTGGTCAAAGACAGGCTCGAGCAGGATTTTGTGCTGATCTCCCTTTATGTAGATGACCGGCAGAAGCTGGAAGAGACCCTTTTCTCCATTCCCCGGCAGGAGAAGCTCCGCAATGTGGGCAACCTGTGGGCGGACTTCCAGATTGTTAACTTTGAGCAAAATTCACAGCCTCTCTACG
>CAJXXJ010000357.1 GCA_913062745.1 uncultured Phaeodactylibacter sp. | reverse complement strand
ATACCAAACTCATCAATATATCCGATCAGACCGCGCTGCTCGCTGTTCAGGGCCCGAAAGCAGCGGAAGCTATGCAGCCTCTTACGGATGTGGACCTGAGCAACATGAAGTTTTACAGCTTCCAAAAAGGCACCTTCGCCGGCATTGATAATGTACTCATTTCGGCTACCGGATATACCGGCGCCGGCGGCTTCGAGCTATACGTGGATGCACAGCAAGCGCCCGCGCTCTGGGACAAAGTGCTGGAAACCGGCAAGGAACACGGTATTGCCCCCATCGGCCTGGGCGCGCGTGACACGCTCCGCCTCGAAATGGGCTACTGCCTCTACGGCAATGACATCGATGATACCACTTCTCCCATTGAAGCCAAACTCGGCTGGATCACTAAAACGCAGAAGGGCGACTTCATCAGCCGGGAAATCTTTGCGCGGCAACGCGAAGAAGGCGTAAGCCGGAAGCTGGTAGGCTTTGAAATGCCGGACTCGCGCCGCGTGCCCCGTCAGGGCTACGAAATTACAGATGAGGCCGGATCAGCAATCGGAACGGTCACTTCCGGCACTATGTCCCCTTCACTGGGATACCCGGTAGGGCTCGGCTACGTCAGCACGCCGCACAGCAAAACGGGTACGGCACTGCAAGTAAAAATCGGCAAAAAGTTATTCCCCGCAACGGTAAGCAAGCCGCCCTTTTACAAGTAGAGCCCATCAATACGATAAAGCTTCCCTGACCGCATGTTAATTATCTGTTCAAGCGCTAAACAAAACCTATCCTTTTGTTCTTTAGTTGTGCAAGATCGGAAGCTTTATCGCTACACCATCTGCCGCTTATCAGCAAGCATCGTACTGAAAAGCAGTTCCCTTCGATGATCTCGCAGAATGAAATTGCATCTGAATGACACTGGATGAAGGAAAAGAAAAGTTCTTACAGTCCTGGGGAGCCCTGGGTTCCAGCTGGGGTATCAACCGGACGATGGCGCAAATCCACGCCCTGCTGCTCATATCGCCAGCCGCCAAGAGCGCTGAGGAGATCATGACTGAGCTAAAAATATCCCGCGGCAACGCCAATATGAATATCCGTGCCCTCATCGACTGGGGGCTGGTATTCAAGGAGCTGAAAGCCGGAGAGCGCAAAGAATACTTCGTAGCTGAGAAAGATATGTGGGAAGTGGTGAAAAACATCATCATCCAGCGCAAAAAACGAGAACTGGAGCCCATGCTCCGGGTGCTCGATGAAATATCCAGCGTAGAGGAAAAGGACGAGGAGTCGCGGGAATTTGTGGAAATTATCCGGGAAATCAAGCTTTTTTCCAGCAAAGCAGACTCAACGCTCGACACCTTGGTCAAAGCAGACAGCAACTGGTTTGTCGGCACCTTTATGAAAATGATCAAGTAAAGCCCCGGCTGCTGCTTAGCATTTATCCCGGGTAACTATTCCGAAGCATTCTCTTCTCCGTTACCCATATGGCCTTCCTCGTGCAGCCGGTTAAACAGCTGATTGAGGCGGTACATCTCATCCAGCGTATCATCCAGGTAAAAGGCAATATCCGGTATGCGGCGCATTTGTTTGCGGATACGGTAAGACAGGGACTGCTTAAGGCGGACGATATTGTCCTCCATCTCCAGAATGACTGATTGTTTATCTTCAATATTATAGACGCTCAGGTAAATCTTGGCCTGGCTGAAATCAGGCGACACCATCACCTTAGTCACGGTGACCAAAGGCTCGGTACCAAAAATATAGCTGCCCTCTGACTGCAGTACTTCACTAAAACTCCGCTTAATCGTTTCTGCTACCTGCAGGTTTCGCTTGGTTGGCATAATCTTATTATCTCTTTGCGGACGCGCCGCTGTGTTCATAATTCAGGCTGCCTGCCCGTTTCGGAGCAGGCAAGGCGGGCAAAGGTACAAATTGCCCGCAAAAGCTACGTTATCAACAACCGCACGCGCTCAGAGTTCCGCGAAAAGTTAGTACTTTTGATAATTCACCAGTACATGAAGACGCTCGACACAGACATATCATACCTCAAAGGGGTGGGCCCCAAGCGGGCAGAGATGCTGAACAAGGAGTTAAGCATATTCACTTATCACGATTTGCTCCATCAGTTTCCACACCGCTACATTGACAAAACACAGTTCCACAAAATAGCCCAGCTGAGGGAAGACAGCGGAGAGGTGCAGCTGCGGGGCGTCCTGAGGCGGCTTACCACAGCGGGCGAGGGCCGTAAAAAGCGGCTCGTGGGGCGGCTGCGCGATGACAGCGGCATGATTGAGCTCGTATGGTTTTCCGGCGTACACTGGCTGGAAAAACAACTGGAGGTCGGCAAAGAGTACGTAGCCTACGGGCGGATCAACTCCTTCCGTGGCAAAATCAGCATGCCGCACCCGGAAATGGAGGAAGTAAAACCGGAAAAGCTGAAAAAGGCCTCCTCCTTTGCACCGGTCTACCCCAGTACCGAAAAGCTGAATACCAAAGGGCTTGACGCCCGTACCCGCCGGCGCATCATGGCAGCTTTGTTCGAAAAGCTCAGCCCGGCAGACTTCCCGGAAAACCTGCCGGCTTATATCATCAAAAAGTTCCGCTTCCCCAGCCGGTACGACGCCTTACGGCAAATTCATTTTCCAAAAAACGAACAGGAACTGCAGGCTGCCCGCAACCGCCTGAAATTTGAAGAGCTCTTCTTCCTGCAGCTCCGGCTGCTGCAAATCCGCCGCCGCAGAGATGCCATCAAAGGGTTTCCCTTCGAACAGGTCGGCGATACCTTCATGCGGTTTTACAACGAAAAGCTGCCCTTTGAGCTCACCGGCGCCCAAAAGCGGGTGCTGAAAGAGATCCGCCGCGACCTCGGCCGGGGCGTACAGATGAACCGACTGCTGCAAGGCGATGTAGGCAGCGGCAAAACCATCGTCGGCCTGATGAGCATGCTGATTGCGATCGACAATGGCTTTCAGGCCTGCCTGATGGCGCCTACTGAGATTTTGGCGCAGCAACACTACAATTCCATCAGCGAGTACCTCGAAGGCATGGGGTTGCAGGTCGGTTTTTTAAGCGGCAGCGTAAAGGGCAAAAAGCGCAAAGCCCTGCTTCAGGCGCTGGAAGCCGGCGAACTGCACATTCTCATTGGCACCCATGCCCTGCTTGAGCCACCGGTCATTTTCAAAAACCTGGGCCTGGCCATTACCGATGAGCAGCACCGCTTTGGCGTAGCCCAACGCGCCAAACTCTGGAAAAAGAGCAAACCTTTTCCGCCCCATGTCCTGGTGATGACTGCAACGCCGATCCCGCGCACACTGGCT
This sequence comes from uncultured Phaeodactylibacter sp., assembly GCA_913062745.1. Taxonomy (GTDB): domain Bacteria; phylum Bacteroidota; class Bacteroidia; order Chitinophagales; family Saprospiraceae; genus Phaeodactylibacter. The sequence goes on along the minus strand of CAJXXJ010000357.1, from coordinate 1,526 downwards.
ATGACGCTTTACGGCGACCTCGACGTATCCGTCATCGATGAGCTGCCGCCGGGGCGAAAGGAGATCAAGACGGTGCATAAGACCGAGAATAACCGCATGCGGGTGATTGGCTTCATGCGGCAGGAGATTGCCAAGGGGCGGCAGGTTTATGTGGTCTACCCCCTGATAGAAGAGTCCGAAAAACTAGACTTGCAAAGCCTGCAGGACGGATACGAAGCGTTGCAGCGGGAGTTTCCACTGCCCGACTACCAAATCAGCGTAGTGCACGGGCGGATGAAGCCGGCGGATAAGGACTTTGAGATGCAGCGCTTTCTGGAGCGCAAAACGCAAATCATGGTAGCAACCACCGTAATCGAAGTAGGCGTCAACGTGCCGAATGCTTCCGTGATGGTGATTGAAAACACGGAGCGCTTCGGCCTGTCTCAGCTTCATCAGCTGCGGGGCCGGGTAGGTCGGGGGGCAGAGCAGTCTTACTGTATCCTCATGTCGAGCTTTAAGCTGAGCAACGAAAGCAAAGAGCGCATCAACACTATGGTCCGCACCAACAACGGCTTTGATATTGCAGAAGCAGACCTGCGGCTGCGCGGGCCTGGCAATATTGAAGGCACCCAGCAAAGCGGTATCCTCAACTTCCGCCTGGCTGACCTGGCCCGCGACGGGCGTATACTGCAGACCGCCCGTGAGGTAGCCGCACGGGTACTTGACGACGACCCCGGGCTGGAGCGGGAGCAGCACCACCCCATCCGTTGGTACCTGGAGAAGCACGGCCGGCAGCTTAAGGGCTGGAGCCGGATCAGTTAGTGCCCCCCAGCCGGAAAATGATTACTCAAAAGTTTTTTCAATACCGCTCCCACAGGCTGCGCAGCCGGTCGGTGAGCCGGTACAGCAGCCGTCGGTCTTCGGTAATGATGCGGGCAGTGGCGGGCAGCTCTTGTGTAAAGGGCAGCTCCTGCCCGTAAACCGTTTCCATGCCTTGTGTCAGTTGCAGCTCAATGTAATAGGCGGCCTCTTCCGGCAAGGGTGCAATATGCGATACCCGGGCCGGAAGCGTTCCAAACTGCATTTCCGGAAAGGCATCGAGGAACAGCTTGGCCGCCATGCCTTCCCGCACCAGGCCGGCGGCAGCCACCGGCAGGTAGCCACGTGCCAGCAAGCTGTCGCCCTGTACCGGCGGCAGTATCGCCATCAGCAACTCCCCTTCCTGCAAAAACTGGCCTTCCGACAGCGCCTGCTGCATGGCCACCCGGCCTGAGAAGGGTGCAGCAAACAGCTTGTTTTGTTTCCAGGCGGCTACCGCTGAGCGCAAAGCAGAATGACTGGCCCGGTAAACTTGCCTCAACTGCTGCAACTCTGCCTCCTGCTCCCGCTGAAGCTGGATTCGCCGGTGTTCCAACTCTTCGGCGGCCAGGCGGTTTTGCAGCTGCTCTGCTTCTGCATCCTGCAGCTGACGGCGGTAGCGCAGCACTTCAGCCGATGACCGCTCTGCCTCCAGTTCACTGACGTTGCCAGACTGCTGCAGTGCCTGA
>CAJXXJ010000356.1 GCA_913062745.1 uncultured Phaeodactylibacter sp. | reverse complement strand
TTCCCTACGAGGTATTTACGGCTATATCGCCGCGGGTGAGCCGGGTTTATATTCAGGATTGATTTGCCGGGGGCAGGTTCTTCTGAATGCTGAATTTTACTAATTTTGCGGTGCTTTGCCGGAATCTGAGCGGAAGTCTGTTGCTTCTGCATCCGTTTGGGAAATAAGAAAGACCATACAAATGATAAATACCATGAAGATGATTCAGCGCTTATTGCTTTTAGCAGTTGTAGCGTGCTGCCTGCCGTGGGCAGTACAGGGGCAGGAGGAAGACCCCGTGCTCTTTACCGTGGAGGATAAGCCGGTCCACGAGTCAGAGTTTGTCTATATCTATTCCAAGACCAACGGTAAGAATGCCACTTTTTCCCGTAAGTCGTTGGAAGAATACCTGGACCTGTACGTCAAGTTTAAGCTGAAGGTGCAGAAAGCAAAAGAGATGCAGCTGGACACCATCCCTCAGCTCAAGCAGGAGCTGGAAGGATACCGCCGTCAGCTGGCAGATTCCTACCTGATCGATAAGGAGGTGACCGAAAAGCTCATCCGCGAGGCTTACGAGCACGCGCAGCAGGACGTGGATATCAGCCACATTCTGTTCAGCGTTCCGGAAAATGCGAGCGATGAAGAAGAAAAAGCGGTGTACGAAAAAGCCCTGGCAGCCAAAAAGCGCCTGGAGGAGGGTGCGGACTTTGCCGCTTTGGCCAAAGAGCTGTCAGATGACAAATCAGCGGAGCGCAACGAAGGGCATATCGGTTTTGTAACTGCACTGTTCCCGAACGGATTTTACCAACTCGAGAAAGCCGCCTACGAAGCGAAAGTGGGAACCCTTACCGGGCCGCTGCGCACCGATGCCGGCTACCACCTGCTGATGGTCCACAGCCGCCGCCCGGCGCGTGGTGAACTGGAAGCGGCGCACATCCTGCTGCGTACGGAGGAAGGTGAAGATGACGCCAAAGTGAAGGCGCGTATAGACAGCATCTATCAGGCGCTGAAGGGTGGTGCAGATTTCGAGCAGCTGGCACGCGAGCTGTCCGAAGATGGCCGCTCCGCCGGGAAAGGAGGCAAAATTGGCTTCTTCGGCATCAATACCTACGCCAGCGATTTTGAAAATGCTGCTTTTGGGCTGGAAGAAGATGGCGACTTCTCCGAACCGGTGAAAACCCGGGCCGGGTGGCACATCATACAGCGTATTTCCCGCCGCGACATACAACCTTACAACATCGAGAAGGGTCGTTTAGAGAACGAAATCAAAAAGGACAACCGCTTCGAGCAGGCAAAGGCCGCTATGGTGGAGCGCATTAAGAAAGATGCTGGCCTGAAGGAGTACCCCGAGGTGCTCGAATCTTTCAAGCAGAGCCTGACGGATACCTTCCTCACCTTCCGTTGGCGGGTGCCGGAGGAGAAGCCGGAAGATTTGCTGTTTGAATTTGGCGCAGACTACCCGGTGACGCTGGGCGACTTCTATGATTTCCTGGACCGCTCTTCGCGTAAGCGTATCCGCATGGGGCGCAATAAGGATCTCGCAGAGGCTGCCGATGAGCTCTACCTGGACTTCCTGAATGAAACCGCGATGCGCTACGAAGAGAAGCAGCTGGAGAAAAAGTACCCGGATTTCCGGGCGCTGATGCGCGAATACGAGGAAGGCATCCTGTTGTTTGAAGCCACCAAAATGCTGGTGTGGGACAAAGCCAGTCAGGATACGGTAGGGCTGGAAAAGTTCTACGAAATCGCAAAGGGGCAGTACCGCTGGGGCCCGCGTGCCGAAACCAGCATTTACCGCGTAAGCACCGACCTGCGCGATCAAATGGATGAGGTCCGAGCCTTCCTCAGCACCCACAGCCCGCAGGAAGTGATGGAAAAATACAATACCGGCGAAGTACCGCTGGTCCGCCACGAAATGAAAAAGCTGGAGAAAAATCTCTATCCGGAATTCAAAAATATGGAGTGGGAAGAAGGGGCGCTTTCGCAAAGCGAGGAAAACCCGCGGGCCCGCACCTTCCGCATCATCAAGATCGAGAAGATACTGGAGCCCACTTACAAAACGATGGAAGAAGCACGCGGCTACATCGTTGCTGATTATCAGGACTACCTGGAAGACAAATGGGTGGAAGGCCTGCGTGAAGAATACGAGGTGGAGATCAACGATAAAGTGTTCGAATCCTTGATTAAAGAATAGGAAAGAAGACAACGCTGTATGTCCAATAAGCTTTGGGGAGGCCTGCTGCTGCTCAGCCTGCTGACAGCCTGCAATTTGAACCTGGGAGAAGAAGAGAAGGAAGACCGGCTATTGGCAAAGGTCCATAATAAAGCCCTGTACCTGTCTGAACTCGATGGTATGTTTCCGGAAGGGACGAGTGCCGGGGACAGCGCTATTATCATCGATACCTATACGCAGCGCTGGATTCGGGGGGCCCTGATTCTGCACGAAGCAGAGCAGAATATCCCCAGTGACCTGAATATCGACAAGCTGGTGCGGGATTACCGGGCTTCTCTTATCCGGCACAATTATGAAAAAGTACTGGTGGAAGAATTGCTCGACAGCGTGGTGACTTACGATCAGCTGGTGCGCTTCTACGAAACGAATAAGCAGCAGTACCAACTGGAAACGCCCATTGTGCGTTGCTTTTTTATGAAAGTGCCGCTGCCCGTTCCGGAACCGGGAAGGCTGCAGGAGCTTTGGAACAACAGCACCGAAGATAAGCCGCAGGAGCTGCTCGAGTACTGCACCGAGCACGCTGAAATGTACTTGCTTTCCAAAGATGACTGGTACCGCGTGCAGGATATTGCGCAGGAAATGCCCAACGGCATGGTCACCGCAGACAACGTCAGCAACCGACTCGACATCAGCCGGCGGGACGAGAACTATCAGTATTACTTCAAAGTTTTTGAAGTCAAAAACCGCAAGGATATCGCGCCTTTGTCTTTCATACAGGAGCAGGCGCGCAAAGTGATTTTGCGGAAGCGAAAAGAAAAGTTGCTAGAGGAGAAGATAGAAACGATGTACGATCGGGAGCTCCGCCGCAACAACATTGAGACATATTACGACAAGAAATAAACTGTAAGCATGAAATATTGGCTCAGCATAGCATTTGTTGCTTTTACCCTGACGCTAGGCCTGGCACAGCGCGAGGTTATTGACAAAGTGGTGGCTACCGTAGGTGGCGAGTTAATCCTGCTCTCCGAAGTGGAAGAGCAATACGCCCTCATGAAGTCCCAGCAGGAAGACATGCCCGAGAGCGCCCGCTGTCGGATCATGGACCAGATTATGTCCAGTAAGCTGATGCTCAACCAGGCAAAGCTCGACAGTATTATGGTTGGTGATGAGGAAGTGGAGGCACAGCTCGATGCCCGTATTGAGCGCATCCTGGGCTTCATGAATAATGACGTCAGCCAGTTTGAGGAGTACTACGGCCAAACGATTAATGAGGTCAAAGCACAGTTTCGGGAAGACCTGAAGAACCAGCTGATGATCGAGCGCATGCGCGGCCAGGTACTGGCCAGCGTAACCGTCACGCCTTCCGAAGTCAAGGACTTTTTTGCCTCTATCCCATCCGACAGCCTGCCCTATTTTAATTCTGAAGTGGAAATAGGGGAGATCGTACACCGGCCTACGCCTAGTGAGGAGATGAAGGAGAAAACCGTCGCTTTTCTGGACAGCCTCCGCAGCACAATTGTGGCGGGCGAAGCGACCTTTGCCGATATGGCGCGCAAGTATTCCGAGGACGGCTCTGCCCGCGCCGGCGGCGACCTGGGCTGGGCGAAGCGGGGGCGTTATGTACCGGAATTCGAAGCCGCTGCCTTCAAGCTGGAAAAAGATGAGATCAGCCCGGTGATTGAATCGGAATTTGGCTACCACATCATTTTGATGCAGGAGCGCCGGGGCAACTCCATCCGGGTGAGCCACATCCTGCTCAAGCCGGAAATTACCGATGAAGACCTGCAGGCCGCCCGTTCCTTGCTTGATTCAGTACGGCAGCTCATTGTTGACGATTCGATCACCTGGTCTCTGGCAGTGAAGCGTTTTTCCAATGAGGACGTACAGAGCTACAACAACGACGGCCGCATGGTGAACCCGGCTACCGGCAACACCTTCTTCGAGATTGGAGACCTGGAGCCGGATATCTACTTTACCATCGACACCATGGAGGTGGGGGGGATTTCTTCTCCGTTTATGTTCCGGGCACCGACCGGTGAGAAGATGTTCCGCCTCGTACAGCTGCAGTCCCGCACCAGCCCGCACCAGGCCGACCTCAGTCAGGATTACTCCAAAATCCGGCAGGCGGCTATAGAAGCAAAGAAGGGCGACTTTATTGCCAACTGGGTGCGCGACCGCGTAGATGCTACTTACATCGATCTGGATACCATGTACGAAGGCTGCCCGAACTTGCAGAAGTGGCTGAAGGATTCTAACGCCAGGCCCTGACGTTATACGATCTGCCGCTGCTCTTCATCCGTGAGCTGATAGGCGCTGATGAAATCCTCCCGGCTGGGCTTGAAGTACAGAAAAACGAGTAGGCCCAGCCCGAAAAAGAGCAAAGGGCCGAGTGCCCCGCCCAGCAGCGCGATGATGAGTATGATCAGGTTGCTCCCCTCGATTACCGCCATCCGGATGATTGCAGTGACGCTGTACTGCCGGTATTTGAGGTGTAGGAAAGGGAGGCGGCGGCCTCTTTGCGTAAGCAGCTGATTGATGGCGTAGGCAGTGCCTGCTCCGGCAAGCAGGAGAATGGAAGGAGCAAGGTAAAGGTTGTTAGCGCTGAGGGTAGTGCCTTCAAACCCTCTGAAAAGCACCAGATAAACCGTGACCAGGCAGAAAAGGACCTGCCCGCCCGTC
>CAJXXJ010000355.1 GCA_913062745.1 uncultured Phaeodactylibacter sp. | reverse complement strand
GGGCCATACCTGGCTTCGCAAAGCCTTACTGCCGGAAAAGCCGCACCGTATAGTCCAGCAACTCCGGCCCGCCGGTATTGCCATGGCCGGGGATGACCTTTCGGATTTCCGGAAAACGAGCCTTTACGTTCTCCACGCTGGCAGCCCATGCTTCCACATTGGCATCCGCCAGGTTCCCTTTGCCCGCCCCCGTTGCTTTGATCAGGCAGCCGCCGAAGAGCGTTTGTGCAGCCGGCACATAGGTCACGACATTATCCGTGGTGTGCCCCTGCCCGGGGAAGAGGGTCAGGGTTTCCAGGGCACCGGCATTCAGCCGCAGTTGCGTTTCAAAGCTATGGTCCGGCACCGGGTTGCCGATCGCTTTAGCTAAACGGAAGGCTCTCGTGATCATCAGTTGATTTCGTTTCCTTTACGATCAATCCAGAACCACTGGGCACGCTCCACAGTCGTGTGCTCGCCATCCTGCTGCAGCTCGGCCTGCAGGGTTACCTTTGCCCGCCCGTCTCCGAAGGGGTGCGCGAAAGCGTAAATGCAAGGGATGACCACCTGCCCTTCGCGGTTGGCAAAGCCCATTTTTCCATCCCTTTTCACGCGGGTCAGGCCTTCCTGGAAGTAGTCAGGCCCGTTATCGTACAGCACGAGGTCAAATAGCCGGTGCTGCTCCCGGTCAATGGCGATCGGGCCGCCGAAGCTGCCGTCTTCCAAAACGGGCAGCACCTGCGCATAGTGCTTAAGCGTATCGGTGCCGAAGTAAGCGTACGGGCCAAAGGGGATAAGCGTGTCGCCGCTTGCATTGAGGTAGGCGACCGGGCTGCCGAAACTCAGCTCTTCCCCCTCTGCTGTGGCAAACAGGGGAGCAAGCGGAGCATGGCCTTGCTGTACATCGTGGTACTCCACTGCGGCCGGCACTGCCGGTTTACAGGCGACAAGGGTGAGCGCAGCGAATAAAAGAATAGCCAATTGATTTGAATAAGACATGATGTGAGGGTTTGGTATTTCAATGCGTAGAACGCACTACCATGGTTACCAGTGTTGGCAACCTACGGGATAAGCTGAGTTTTTACAGGACAATAAAGCAGGGAATTCGCTTAAAGGTAAGCGTTTTTCCGCAGGGCAGCGTAAATATTTTGCCCTTTCGGGGTGCAGATCGTAAGGCTAAATGGCAGTGTAAAGAAGAACGAAAAGTAGCGTGTCTGGCATATGAGCGTTGCAAAACCTCAGTTCCAGGTCAAGGGGTCAGTCTCCTGCTCTACGGTGCGCCCGGACTCCAGGAGGAAGGTGATACGAAATTGGTGAGTGCTGCCCGGGGCGGGAGGCTCGGGAAAGAGAAAGTCTACCCGCGTTTAATACCTAAGTCGTATTCCCTACCCCAAAGGGTTGGGTCAGGCTACCCAAAAAAAACAACCTCTGCGCTCAGTTGGCTTTGAGGAGTTCCTGCACGGCGGTTTTTCCAAATTCATTAGCCGCTTCCGGGCTGGCGGCGGTGATGAGTTTGCGGTCGACGTGGCAGGTGCTGTCGGCATTTTTATTGACGATGGTGACGCCCAGGCTTTTGAGTTTTTTGCCAAATTTCCAGGGCAGGCGGCCCGGCATGTAGCCAATGAGCGGCGTTATTTTGTCAACGGCATCCGGGAAGGCGGCAATGCTGTAGCCTTCGTAGGGGAAGGGGCGCTCGTTTTGTTCAGCGAGCAGGGCGGCCGGGCCGTGGCAAATGGACAGGATATACAGGCCCTGCTCCCTCGACCATTTCAGCAGCTGCTGTACGGAGGGGTCAGTGGGCAGGCCGAGCAGCGCTCCGTGGCCTCCGGGGATGAAGACGGCGAGGTAATCGAGGTTGCCATACATTTCCTGCACGGTAAAATCAGCCAGGCTGCGGGGTTGCTCAAACTTCGGGCGGTATTCTGCATACAGGACCTGCACAGCTTCATCCTCGCCGGGCATCGCCCAGCTTTCAATTTGGGCGGGTGCGCCGCTGGGGGTGAAGATATCGATTTCAAAGCCGGCGTCCCTGAGGTGCAGCATGGGTACGAGCATTTCTACCGGGTGGTTGCCGGTGGCGAATTTTTTGCCGTTTTTCATGACCATCTGGCCAATTTCGGTGCAGAGCATGAGGACCCTGCGGCGTGCGCCCTGGTAGGGGGAGCTGTGGTGTACAGCTTCGTAATCGGTCGTGGAGGAGGTGGCGAGTTTCAGTGCCAACGGAGAAGGGCGGTAGGCGCCTTCGCCATTAGGTTGTGGGGCGATGCCAAGAAATTCCTTAATCATTTGTTTGTTTTTTGGGTATTCTTATTGCAGTGGCCTGCGAATAGAATTAAACATTGAAATTCAGGGCTCCTGTCTGCTCCGCATCTATTTATCTGCTGCAGAAGGGTGTTTCCCGGGAAACGTGCCGGGTGGGCCGCATGTTGAGTATGGTGCATAATCGGAAAGGCGCGCGAATTTTCTTTTTTGGCGGTAACATTTCGGATTTTTATCAAATAGAAGGATCAAATAATTATTTAGAGCCATGAAAATCAGAATCTGCCTTTTCGTTGTGGTCCTGGGGTGGATAAGCTCTGGCCGGGCGCAGCGCCCGGTGTTTTGCAGCAGCCCCTCCATTTACCATGCGGCTACCTCCGGGGAGGAAGTCATCGTGTTGGAGGAAGCCGAGTACCTTCCGGAGCTTGCTGCGCGGCAGACCCGTCAGATGCGGCAGCAGCTGGCTTGTGAACTGGCTTCGGAGGTGCACTATCCGGCGGCAATGCGGCGGCAGGGGGCCTCGGGCAAGGTGATGGTGGCCTTCACCCTCAATTGGCAGGGCCAGGTGGCGGATTGGGAGATTGCGGATAGCAGTTCTCCGTTGTTTGAGCGTGCCGTTGTGTCGGCTTTGCGCCGCGGCATCACTCCTAAGTTGGAGGCTAGTTTGTACCGGGGGGCGCAGCGTATTGTGGTGCCGGTGCAGTTTCGTCTACCGTAATAGGAGAAACATGTCCGCACCTACGGCGCTCCAATCTGTTTTTCACGCCTTGAGCTACCAACATGGCCGCGCCGCTGGCGCTCTCCGGGATGCGGCAGCTGCTACGGCCCTGGGGCAAATGGCGGACAATGGCCTTTAGGCCCGCAAATATTGGCAGGGAAACATGGGCGCACCTATTATAATTTTAAAGGGCGGTACAGCGCCAGCCCGATAGCTTGATAATTCATCCCATCGAAATAGCTGCTATCCAACTCGTACGCCCCTAACCGCATTTCTATTTCCGCTCTCCAGCCCTTCCAGCTGTGCCCAACTCCAAAGCTAAGGGCAGAAGCGTAAAAATTTTGGGAAAGCTCCTCCGCCAGCCCGGTTTCCAGCAGCGTTCGGGTGTTATTGCCGGAATCCCATTCGTACTGGTCAAAATACCAATCACTGGAATGCCATAGGTTGAATTCCGGATGTATGGCCACCAGTAGGTAAACCTGGCTTTTGCGCAGGGGGCGCCACCGCAGCTGAATAGGCGCACTCAGGTAAAAATTGCGGTGTTGGATGCTACCATTTCGCATGGGGATGGTATCTCCCCGGTTAAACAAGATGTCATTGATCGAAAGAGTGCCGCGCGTTTGCCGGTCAGCGTAGGTATAGCCCAGGCGTGCATTCAGGCTCAGGCTTAGCCGTTCGCCCATGGGGAGGGTGTAGTACATGCCCCCCTCCAGACTGAAACCGTTGATTTTAATACCAAAATCTGTTTCTCCCTGCATACGTGGCGCAAAGATGATGCCCATTTCCGGCGAGGCGTCCTGAGCCCTTAACAGGAGGATGGGCAGAATAAATACCATCAAAAGAATAGTGCGAAGCATATTTACAGAGCATGAACGCAGCTTGTCCGTATTTTTGCGGAAGCAAAGCGGCGCAGGTTAAAAAATAGCAATGGCTCAAAACACGAAAATCTTTTACGAAAGCAAGCATTAATCTACAACGGCTCGGCCTCCAGCAGCACATAGTTAAATGCCTTCCGGTTGCTCTCATTCAGCTGCAGTGTACCCCGGAAGGTACGCACCTCATCCGTCTGATAGCGCTTGATATGTTCCGGCTTTATCTTCAGCTTGATGATGCTCTCCGGGCCCGCCCCGCCGCAGAAAAAGCAGCTGGCATTGGGGTTGCGCGACAGCACGTAGCTCAGCCCCATCGCATCAAGCGGGATCATATAGCCCCTGATCTGAATCGCTTGGCCCTCCAGCTTACGCACCTTCTCCCCGAAAGTAGCCACCTGATAGGGCACGCCGTAGTCTTCCGACAAATGGTCCTCGAACCCGACATCCGCCAGGGTTTCCCAGTCGATGTTGTTCTGCGCCTGCAGCGTATAGCCCAGGCTACTGATTATCAGCGTTAAAAAAAGGAGTCGGAAGCGCATACCGCAGTTTTCCGGCAAAGGTAAGCAAAAAGGCAAGACTACGCCACTGAGCGCTCAGCGGCATTCCCTGAGCCAAAATACCCATTGGCTGAAAAAGACTGGACTTCGGTGCAAAAAGTAAATAGGTTTGAAGTGTGACAAGGAAATAATCACAACACCTAAAACCCAAACTACTTTAACCATTTAAATTTTTATCGCCATGAAAACCCGCCTTTTGACCTTTGTTATCCTGTTTGTTTGCTCCATCCTCACTGCCCAGGAAGTCAGCTATTTGGCTGCAGAAACCGCGACCGGGATGCCACAAATGCGTAAAGCAGACCACGAAACCAACGCAGCAGCCCTCGCAAAAGCCCACAACGAATTCGCAGTCAAAAGCATCCTGCAGCACCTCTCCGGTCATCTTGTATACCCGCTCAAGATGCGGGAACAGGGAGAAGAGTGCAATGTTGTAGCCGAAGTAGCCATCGAACCCT
>CAJXXJ010000354.1 GCA_913062745.1 uncultured Phaeodactylibacter sp. | reverse complement strand
GGGGCTCAGGGGCTGGGGCGTCGGGCTCAGGAGCAGGCTCAATGACGGGCTGCTTAGGGCGCGGCGGAGGCGGAGAAGGGCTGGGTACGGCAACCAGCTCCTGCACTGCGTTCCTGGTTGTTTCTTCCGTCATTGGCGCTAGTTTGATGTAGGCATAGTTTAAGGTCAATACGGTGGCCGCAATGATGCACACGCCGACTATAATGGTAATGCGTGTCTGCATGGCAAAGGCTTTTTGCGAAAGCCTCACCTTCAGGGGCATTAGCCGCAGTACCAGGCTCATAATCAGGTGGCGGGTGCGGCGGGCTATCCAATAGCCAATCAGTAAAGGGAGTACAACCCTTATCAGGATAGAGTAGGACATAAACATAGGTTTAGAAAGCAGTTTCGGAATTCGTTTTGCCTATGCTTGCCTTGCCTTTCATTGTCAATCGAAATAGACGACTCTGGCTTTTAAGCCGTGACGTGCCATATGGGCTTCCGCTGCTTCCGGCCCGCGGAAAGGGCCTATGACGAGGTGATAGGTAGTACCTGAAGACTGGCCTCTGACTAATTCCAGGTTTTGTTGGTGTATGACGGATAGCCTCCGCTGTGCATCATTGGCGCTTTCCCAGGTCGGGTACCGCCCGATTTCCAGGTAACAAGTACGTAGAGTGGTCGTGGCAGGTTTTACTGGTGTAGTGCCCGTATTGCCATACCTGGCGGGAGCCGCAGGAGCCGTTGGGGCGGCAGGGTCACGGTCTGCAAAGAAGAGGATGAGTGCAAACAGGCTAACCACAATGAGTACAAAAAGGAAAGTACCGCTGCCATACGGCCGCTCTCTGTATCCATGATAAGGTATTGGTGGCGGATGATAATACCGGTTGTGGTAATAATCGTCGTAGTGCCGTTGGTTACTCCCTGTGAGCAGTGCACCAATCACGGCGCCTATGATAAGGATGATCAGGATTAAGCTTATGTTTTCCATAGGTGCTTTAGTTTGTTTCCAGGATTCACATTAAACACGGAGCTGAAGGGCTTTTTATTCCAATACTGCTCAAGTAAACAATGTCTGCCTTAGGAAAACCCTTATTTCGTAGGGCATCCGGAAACAGGAATAAGAAAAATTAAAAAAAGTAGCCTCCTGATGTAAGAAAAGCAAACCCCGCTCCGTGATACAGCACAAAAGGGGAGTCAATGAACCACATTTTATCACTTCTTGAAGGTATGAAAAAATACAAAGAACACCGGGAGGCCGAAGAGGAGCCTCCTTCCCAATCGGGGCATGAACGATTAACAGAGAAACTGGTAGAGCTCAACATGAAGGCACTGGACGACAACTGGAACCTACTCTACCTGGTTGCAGTAAAAAACATAAAAGGTAAAACCAATCCAAATTCAGAGCTGCCACAGTTTATTACCCAAAGAAGTTTCTCGATAACGCTACAATTTGCTGAACAGCTCCGTCATAATCCTATCTCTAATCCAACTTTGAACAATATCATGAGCGCACTAAATACATTTATCAACCAATATCACTAAACGTTTTCTATTTACTAATTATGAAAACACAAGAAAACATGACTGCAATTTTGGCAAACAGGCCTCCGGGCAAAGACCATGCCGTAGACAGTAGCGTGCTAAGCAATGCACTGAATACATTGGCCCCGGGTGCAGTCCGGAAAGCTCCCGATTTGATCGGGCACATCAAAGCTTACATTTTTAATCCTCATCATATTTCTTCCGATTCCTTAAGGCGAAAGATCAGGCAGGTGGCCCGCCTGCATAAATCACTGGGCCTTACCCAACCGGCCATTGAAGCCCTCCTCGATACCCTTGAGGGGATGAAAATCATCGTGGAAGAGCAGCAGTTGCAGTCCCTGCATGATTTAGACGCTTTCATGAACGCTAAAAAAAAGTACTTCAAAAAAAGCCTGGATACCATGGGAGAGACAGGAGACAGCCCGGAGCATTCCGGCCCGGTGGAAGGGAGCAGGCCCTGACTTTTTTCACAGTGTTGAAATAAACCGGCCATCTGCTCCGTATTATGATTGTAGAGAGACAAAACGATAGCCACTAAAGCCTCTGCGCCGATTGGAAAGTGCAGAACGACAGGCTTAAAAACAAACTGTAACCTGCTCCAAAAGTGGAGCTGAAAAGCATATATGGTGCCTTTAGTACCTCCTCATCATTATTAACTTTTCAATCCAGTTGTTATGTCCTCAGATTTCCAATCTTCGTGGAGTCCAGATGACCAGGAGTTTGTACGCCAGGTCTGGCAGGTTTACTTTGAGCCGCTTTATCTTTCAGCTGTTAAGTTGTGCAGCGGCAACAGGGTAAGCCCGGATGATCTGGTCATGGACTTGTTTTACAAAATTGCAAAAAAGCCAGACTTGTTCCGGAACAACCTGGAACAAAGAGGAGCGGGGTACCTGTTTACGGCACTTAAAAACGAATTCCGTGACACTTTGCGCTCGGACAAAAGCCGTCGGCAAAACGAACAGGCCATTGGCACGCTCCGTACGGGGCAAACTTCATTGTATGCCCATTGTGCTAATATCTGGCAGGAACATATCGAGCATTTTCTTGGCCTGGTGCTGAAAGGGCGGGAACTTGATATCATGGTCTGGTTTTCCCGTGGGTTTAAGTACAGGGAGATCGCTGAGAAGCTGGGTATGAACATCAATACAGTGGGGGTGTCCATAAAGCGGTCCAGGGAGAAATTAATCAAAGCCTTGGGGGATGCGGGGATGGACCGGTTCAAAAACATTGATATCAAAAAGTGGCGGCGCAAGCGGCCCCGCGATCCCGAACTTTTTGACGAAGAGGAATAAGCGCACCTTTATACGCATTGGTTTGGTCATTTTTCCCTCAAAGTAATCCTATCATGACAAATATAAAAGCAAGCAAAATCAACCCGGGAGTAGCTAAAACACTCTTCACCTTATTCCGCGATAACCCGCATTGCGATATCGCAGAAGTCCCTCTGCTTCGGCAGTTGCTTCTGTCGCATGCCCCGGAGTTGCTTCGGCACACCAACGAAGCGCAGCTGCTGCGCAACCGGATCAGAGCCTATCTGTTTGAGCAGCCTCAGCTTAAAGATACCGGCCTCCAAAGAGCAGTGCCCCAGGATCTTTTCGACGGGCTATACGTCCTTAAGAAAATGCTGCGCGATTTCAACTGGGTAATCGTTGAGGAAAGTATGAGGCAAAAAAAGATGGTATTCGGCCTGTGGCTGGATAACATCCTAAAAGAAGAAGAGGAAGAATAACCAAAGGGCCCCGGCAAAACAGGCTGTAAATCTTACAAAACCAAACTTTACAGCCATGGATAAACGTACCCGGCAGCGGCACCTGCAGCTCAAAACGCAGTTCTGCAGCCTGCGCTCTGTAACGGAGTTCAGTATGCTCGTGAAAACGGAAAAACGCAAGCTGCAGCTGCTTGCCGCCCAGCCTGCTTACAACACCTTCACCGTACCCAAAAAGGACGGCGGGGAACGCCTCATTGAAGCGCCTGCTCCTGCACTCAAGAAAGTACAGGGATCCATCAACCGCTTCCTGCAGAGCATTTACTACCTGGAAAAGACCACTGCTGCTCATGGTTTCGTGGTAGGCGTACGCAATGATGATGACCGGCGTAACATTCTTACAAACGCCAAGAAGCACCTCAACAAAACTTACCTGCTCAATATCGACCTGCAGGACTTCTTCCATACGGTAACCAGGGACGAGGTTTTGGACGTCTTCATGAAGCCGCCTTTCAACTTCAAACGGCAATTGCCGGACCTGCTGGCGGATTTGCTCACCTACAGCGGCCGTCTCCCGATGGGGGCACCTACATCACCGGTATTGTCCAATTTTGCCTGCCGTGAAATGGACCGCCGCCTTACAGCCATGGCAGAGGATATGCTCTGGGCATACACCCGCTATGCTGATGATATGAGCTTTTCCTCCAACCGGAACATTGATGAAGAAACCGTCAATACCGTCATCCGCATCATCCGTGAAGAAGGCTTTGTGCCCAATAAACGGAAAATTAAAGTCTATGGCCCCAAAGACCAGAAAGTGGTCACCGGGCTGCTCATATCTGACAAGGTCAGTTTGGAGGACAACTACCTGGCACAACTCGAAACGGACATCCGACAACTCGGTGACGTGCTGCTGGCGCAAAACGAGCAGGGCCAACTGGCTACTCGCTGGGTGGAACAGCTCAAGCAACAGGTGCGCGGCAGGCTAAGCTTTGCCGGCTTTGTCCTGGGGCGCCGCCATGAGCGCTACAATCAGCTTAAAGATGCCTACTACAATGCCGTCAACCCGCCTCAGGAAGAGTTTGGTGCGATCAGCTGGCGGGGATTTCCTTACAATTTTTAATACCTCCAATCATGCAATTAGTTCTCGATACGCCCGGTACGATAGTGACGCACAAGGATGGCGCTTTCCGCATACAGGGCAAAAAAGGCGGGCGTACCTTTGGCCCGGGCAAGCTGGACAGCATCGCCATTACGGCAAACGTCCAGTTGTCGGCGGGTGCCATTCAGCTGGCCATTCGGAACGGGATACCCATCTTGTTCTTCGACTACATCGGCAAAGCACAGGCACGGCTCTGGAGCCCTTACTTCGAGTCCATCGCCACTTTGCGCCGTCAGCAGGTGCACTTTGCAGAGTCTACAGAAGCCACGCAGTGGATGATTGACTTGTTCCTGCTGAAAACGGAGGCTCAGATGGCCCATTTGAAATACCTTAAAGGTCGGAAAGTCGCAACGGGCATTGGAGCAACAGTAGCCAAAATGAAGGTGGAGTCCCGCAATTTTGAAAACTTTCGCGGGGCCTTGCTCGAAGAAGTGCGGCAGCAGATGATGGGGGTGG
>CAJXXJ010000353.1 GCA_913062745.1 uncultured Phaeodactylibacter sp. | reverse complement strand
AACCGCTGGACAGCCCGTATAAGATGCTCTCTGCGGACGTCAACAGCTCGGGGAATATCTCGGTGCTGGATCAAATCCGTATACAAAAGGTGCTGCTTGGCATTGATACCGTGTTTGATGAAGACAGCCCGGCCTGGCACTTTATCCCCGCTGCCTGGCCGATCGGCAACGACCCGTTCCAGAACTATCCGCTACCGGAGTTTTACATGATACAAGATATCACCGGCAACATCACGAACCTCGACTTTATCGGGACCAAAGTGGGAGATGTGAACGTGGATGCACCGACAGATAATTAGAAACCTACAGGTGATCAATAAGAAAGCCGCAGTGCTGCCCCAAACGGGCTTCACTGCGGCTTTTTTCCGGCAGGATGAGTATGTTCAGGTTTGACGCTACTTACCCTGCTGCTTTTTCAGCTCTTCTATTTCTTCAGCTACCTTTTCTGCTTCCGCTGCTTTCTGAGCGTAGGCTTTGATGTCGCCGCCCCGCTGAATTTCCATAGCTTCCTCCATCAATTTCAGGTATTTCTTTTCGAGCTGTTTTATCGGGTCTTTCTTGAATAGTCCAAACATAAGGATTGCGTTTTACTTTGGACAGGGTAACAGCAGCTACAGCGTATTGTTGCGAAAAAAGAAAGCCGGATGAAGGGCGCTGTGGCGCTCCATCCGGCTTCTTTGCCTGTGCGTTATTCCGATGGTTTTAGGAAACAACTTCCTTCACCAGATCCGCAGCTTCCTGCAGCAGGATGGCAGAGTGTACAGCCAGGCCAGACTCATCGATAATTTTCTTGGCAAGGTCAGCGTTCGTGCCCTGCAGGCGCACGATGATCGGCACGTTGATGTTGCCCATATTCTTATAGGCATCCACGACACCCTGCGCTACGCGGTCGCAGCGCACGATACCGCCGAAGATATTGATCAGGATCGCTTTTACTTCCGGATCTTTCAGGATGATGCGGAAGGCCTGCTCCACGCGCTTAGCGTCAGCAGTACCGCCGACGTCGAGGAAGTTGGCCGGCTCGCCACCGGAAAGCTTGATGATATCCATTGTAGCCATAGCCAGGCCGGCGCCATTCACCATGCAGCCTACGTTGCCGTCGAGCTGTACGTAGTTCAGGCCATAGCCTTTGGCTTCCACCTCAGTGGGGTCTTCCTCGTTGGTGTCGCGCATCTCCGCCAGGTCTTTGTGGCGGTAGAGGGCGTTATCGTCGAGGGTTACTTTACAGTCTACAGCGATGATGCTGTCATCTCCGCGCTTGGTGCAAGGGTTGATCTCAAACAGGGAGGCGTCCGAGCCGACAAATGCCTTGTACAGGGAAGCGACGAAGCGTACCATTTCCTTGAAGGCTTTGCCGCTCAGGCCGAGGTTGAAAGCGATCTTGCGCGCCTGAAAGGCCTGCAGGCCGAGCGTTGGGTCAACGTATTCCTTGTGGACGAGGTGCGGGGTTTCTTCTGCTACCGTCTCAATATCCATACCGCCTTCTGTGGAGTACACGATGACGTTGCACTTCTTTTCGCGGTCCATGAGGACGGAGATGTAAAACTCATCGCACTCATCCGGGCTCGGGATATAAGCATCCTCGGCTACCAGTATTTTGCGTACCAGCTTGCCCGGGCCTTCGAGTCCGCCCGGCGTCTGCGGGGTCTTGAGCATCATGCCCAGGATATCATTGGCTTTTTCCTTGAGGTCTTCTTCGCTCTTCACCAGCTTCACGCCACCGCCTTTACCGCGGCCGCCCGCATGGATTTGTGCTTTGACCACCGCAAATTTGGAGCCAGTCCGTTCTGTAATTTCCTTATAGGCTTGTACTGCCTCCTCTACTGTGTCGGCTACCTGGCCTTCCTGAATGGCCACGCCGTAGCTTTTCAGCAACTCTTTTCCTTGGTATTCGTGAAGATTCATGCTGTGATTTAAGGTTGGTGATGATTTGTGCCAAATGTAGGGAATTTTACCGGCCCGATGAATTATTTTCCTGGTAAATGGGGCTTGACTGTAACTGCGGGGATGCGCGAAAATGCCTATATTCGACCGTAGATGGCTGTATGCCTTTCTTTCATTCACTAAATAATGACCGTATGCCTGCTTCCCTGACCCGATTGCTGAGTGACCTGAACACCCCCTGGAAAATGCGGCTGTATTTCCTGAAAAAGCTGCCATCCTGCTGGTTTTGGGGCGTCCGGGTGGATAAAGTGGACGAACGGCAGGCTACCGTCAGTATCCCTTTCCGCTGGCAGAACCAGAACCCCTTCCGCTCCATCTACTTCGCTGCCCTGTGCGGTGCAGCTGAGTTGTCCACCGGGCTGCTCGCTATCGCTGCGCTTCAGGGCCAACCACCGGTTTCCATGCTCGTCACCGGGCTGCAGGCCCGCTTTGTCAAAAAGGCAGCCGGGCGGGTCACCTTTCACTGCGATCAGGGAGGAGCGCTGCAGCAAACCGTGCAGCGGGCACTCGCTACCGGAGAAGGGCAGGAAATTACCGTACTGTCCACCGGCACGAACGAAGCCGGGCAGACCGTTTGTGAAGTGGAGCTGACCTGGTCGTTCAAAAAGAAGGCCGTAAAGCAAAACGCCCCGGCTGCGTAGCCAGGGCGCTTTGAGCAGAAACGTCTTTTCTAACTCTTCTTCTTCGTCGTGCTCTTCTTTTTGGCAGTGGCTTTTTTCTTAGGCGCCGCCTTTTTCTTAGCCGGTGCTTTTTTGCCTTTGGTGAAGGTGCCGGGCATCTCCGCTTCGATGATGTTCTTGACTTGCTCCAGCGTCATCTCTTTCGCCATTTCCGGCGTTACTTTCTCTCCGTCCACTTTCGGGAATTTCACATTCTTCTTTTTAAAGCGGATGAACGGACCCCAGCGGCCATTCTCTACGCTTATCTTCTCCTCGTCCCAGCGGTGGATGTAGCGGTTAGCCTCTTTCTCCAACTTAGCTTCGATGAGCTCGTGCATCTCTTCCAGCGTGATATTGTCGAAGTCGTACTTGCGGGGCACATTGACGAAAAGGCCATCGTACTTCAGGAAAGGGCCAAAGCGGCCTTTGCCCTTGGTAATTGGCTTGCCTTTGTAGGTGCCGACCGGAGCGTTCTCCTTCTGCTTTTCTTTGATCAGCTCCACAGCACGCTCGTAGCTGACTTCCAGCGGGTCTTCCCCTTTGGGGATGGATACGAAGAATTTCTCGCCAAGGCGGACGTAGGGGCCGTAACGGCCAAGCCCAATCTGCACCGGCTCGCCCTGATATTCGCCCATATCGCGTGGCAGTTCAAACAGTTTCATCGCCTCTTCGAAGGTGATGGTTTCCATCGACTGACCGTGGCGCAGGTTGCCGTACTTGGGCTTTTCGTCTTCCTCCAGCTCTTCGGGCGTCCCGATCTGCACCACCGGCCCCATGCGGGTCATCCGCGTAAGTACGGTGCGGCCGGTTTCCGGGTCTTTGCCCAGCTCCCGCTCCCGGGTGAAGCGGTCGGCTTCCTCCATGGTTTTTTCCACCGTTTCGTGGAATGGGTCATAAAAGCCTTTGAGCATTTTGGTCCACTCTTCCTTACCTTCGGCTATGGTGTCAAACCGCTGCTCGATTTCAGCAGTAAAACTATAGTCCATGATCTCATCGAAGTACTTGCTGAGGAAGTCTGTGACGGTCATGCCCATATCGGTGGCGAACAGGCGGTTCTTTACCGCGCCGGTGATTTCTGTTTTATCCTCTTTACCGATTTTGCCGGCTTTGTCGAGGGTCAGCAACTTGTAGTGCCGTTCTTCTCCATCCCGGCTTTCCTTGGTAATGTAGCCCCGCTCCTCTTCCATGATTTTACTGATGGTGGGCGCGTAGGTGGACGGGCGGCCGATGCCGAGTTCTTCCAGCTTCTTCACCAGTGCTGCTTCCGTGAAGCGGGAAGGCGGGCGGGTAAAGCGCTCGGTAGCGGTCATCTGAAACAGGTCAAGCCCCTGCCCTACCTTGAGCGGCGGCAGCATGCCCTTGGCTTCCTGCTCCTCGTCCTCATCGTCAGTAGATTCCAGGTAGACTTTAAGGAAACCGTCGAACTTCAGGACTTCGCCTTCTGCCTTCAGATAGGCGTCGGGCACGGTGCTGATGCCGATTTTTACTGTGGTTTTTTCCACGACTGCATCCGACATCTGCGAGGCTATGGTCCGTTTCCAAATGAGCTCATAGAGCCGCTGCTCATCCCGGCTGCCGTTGACATTTTGCCGGTTGATGTAAGTAGGGCGGATTGCCTCGTGCGCTTCCTGTGCGGAGGCTGACTTGCCCTTGTAGCGGCGGGTCTTAAGGTAATTTTTGCCGTAGTTGTCTTCAATCTCCTGCGCGATGCTCTGTATGGCCACTTCGCTCAGGGCTACTGAGTCGGTACGCATGTAGGTGATGTTACCGGCTTCATACAGGCGCTGCGCTACGCTCATGGTGCGCTGTACGGAGAAGCCCAGCTTGCGGCTTGCTTCCTGCTGCAGGGTGGAAGTGGTAAAGGGAGCGGTAGGGCGGCGCTTCAGCGGCTTGATGTCGATATCGCTGATATTGAAATCTGCCCCGGCGCATTGCTTCAGAAAAGCCTCTGCATCCTTTTCGGTGCTGAAGCGCGAAGGGTTTTCTGCTTTGAGCTTGACGGACTTGCCCTGCTCGTTTTTCACATCAAAGAGTGCATTGACGCGGAAGAAGGGCGACGGCTCAAAGCTCATAATCTCCCGTTCGCGCTCCACCAGCAGCTTAACCGCAACAGACTGTACGCGGCCGGCGGACAGCTTGCCTTTTATCTTGCGCCAGAGGATGCCCGACAGCTCATATCCGACGAGGCGGTCGAGTATGCGGCGGGCCTGCTGTGCGTTGACCAGGTGCTGGTCGACGGTGCGCGG
>CAJXXJ010000352.1 GCA_913062745.1 uncultured Phaeodactylibacter sp. | reverse complement strand
GTTTAGGTAATTCCTTAAAAAAAGCAGGGGCCCCCGCCAACGTTTCCGTAACTTCCTTCGTGTAAACCAGTAAACAAGCCCCTGCACCCGTCCGCAAAACGGGCAGGCAGGAAGGCGGCGCTCTTGCAACTGGCAGATTCTCGCTTTATTTCACTCTTTCAACCACACCGTTATGAGAACCATCCGTGCGGCAATGCTTCTTATTGCCATTACTCAGCTATTGCCCTGTTTGCAGGCTCAGCAAATTTCGCTCGATCCGTCTATTGACGATTGCGGGGAAGACTGCTACGCCATTTATGCAGATCCGGTCGGGAATTTTCAGGGGCAGATTACGCACCTGTGGAATACAGGGGAGACTGCGGACGCGATCACGATCTGTTTTCCGGGCTGCTACAGCGTAACAATTACCGATGAGGTGGGCACTTCTGCCGATACCACTTTCTGTCTCGATGTGGTATTTGACAGTGCGGCGGATATTCTGAGCACCCCTGCTTGTCCCGGTACGGAGACAGTGGTTATCGATAGCCTGCAGGCCGAAGAATGCCAGCAAGTATGCCTCGGTACCACCATTAACTACAGTATTTCTTCTGAGCCCGACTCTGCTCAGTGGAATGTCTTCAACCTCAACGGAGGAGGCGCTCCGGCCTTTGAGCAGCTGGCAGACGGCAGTATTGAAATCAGCTGGAATCAGCCCGGGCAGTACGGCATCAACCTTTTTGGCAACGTCAATGAGCCGCCCTTTTTCTGCAGCGTAGATGCCTTCTCCTGCGTAACGGTGGTGGTGCCGCCGGCTGCGGACTTCAGCAGCACGCCGGCTGTGGAGGATGGTGGCATCACCCTTTGCAAAGAACAGCCTTTATACCTGGAGTACACCGGAGAAGAGGCCGATAGCCTGCTGTGGGATTTTGGCAATGGCGTTACCGCAAATGAAGGCAGCCTGGACTATGCCTACAGCGAAGCCGGCACCTATGAGCTCATGCTAATCGCTTACCGCGCCTGCGCCTGCAATGATACCACCACCGTAGCTGTGGAGGTGCTGGATACCGAAACGCCAATCGTAGACTGCGTGGGCACGGTATGCGAAGGCATGATGGGCACCTACACTGCGCAGAGCAGCTGTGGTACCTATCTGTGGGAAGTCAGCAGCAATGGCGTGGTGGTAGACGGCGGCGGCCCGCAGGACGACTTCATCAGTGTGCTGTGGGAAACGGGGCCGGAAGGCACAGTAGTGCTGACTACTGAAGATTGCCCGGGCGCCGTTTGCCAGATACCTGCTACCCTGCAGGTACCGGTCATTTCCGATAATGCCACCATCGACGGCCCGGTGGAAGTCTGCCCGGGGCAGGAAGCAATCTACAGCCTGCCTCCCTACGAAGGCGTGCAATTTGACTGGAGCGCTGGCCCGAATGGTACAATCGTCAGCGGACAGGGAACGCACGAGATTGTCGTAGAGTGGGCAAATGCCCCCAACGCCGGTCCGCAGGAAGTGCGTGTGGATTTTGAGAACTGCTACCTCGGCTGTGGTGGCAGTGCGGAGCTGGAAGTAGCCATCCGGCCGGAATACTACATCGAAGGCCCGATAGAAGCTTGTCAGGAGGAAAGCTACGAGTACAAAGCCATTGCAGTGGGCACCGGCGGCACGGTCAGCGCGCTTTGGTCCATCGAAAATGAAGCAGGGCAGGTAGTGTGGTCGGGTTCTGCTGCCAGTACAGAGATTTTAGCTGACTTTTCTTTTCCTCCGGGCAGGTATCAGGTTGTAGCCCGGCCGGTGGAGGACAACAGCAGCTGTCTGGAGCGGCAAACCCGCAGCGTCCGCGTACTGGCGCCGCCTCCTCCCGTAGACGGTATAACCGGCAATACGGTGATTTGCCCGAACAGTACAGCTGCTTACCGGCTGCAAAGTACAGAAGAACACGTACGCTACGAATGGGCCGTCATCAATGGCTCCCAAACCTACACGGAGGAAGGGCGCTCCATCAACGTCAACTGGGGAAGCAACCCGCCTTACCAACTAAGCGTGGTACAAATCAATACCCGCGGCGTCCCCTGCGTCTCCGAAGCGGTAGCATTGAACATTGAAGCATTCTCGGAGCTTGACCTGAGCGGAGATGCAGACGGATGCATAGATGGCATCACCGTTTATACTGCCACGCAGGCAGCCCACCTGGAGTACGAATGGGAAATTACGCCCGCCGGTGCCGGCACCATCATTTCCGAGACCGACGAAAGTTCGGTTTCTGTCCTGTGGCATCAGGCAGGACCGGCTTCGGTAGCGGTGAGCGTGTGCGATGAATCGGCTTCCATGGAAGTAGAAGTCCACCCACCGCTGCAGCCATCGGTTACCCACCCCGAGTTCTTCTGCCCGGACGAGGAAGCAGCGGTTTCGGCAGCAGCCGGATTCGATGCCTACCGTTGGTACAATGAGGAGGGAGTACTCGTGGCGCAGGGGCAAAACCCGGATATTGCTCCGGGCAGCTACCGGCTGGAGGTGACCGATGAGTTTGGCTGTACGGGCAGCACCGTCTTCCGCATAAAGCCTTACCCTCGCTCGGAAGTTTCAATTTCCACCCCCGACCGATGGGTATGGTGTCAGGCACCCGTCTCCACCCGCCTTGTAGCACAGGCGTCAGAAGGCGGGTTTAGTTACCAATGGCAAAAAGACGGGCAGCCGGTAGGCGAAGATGAACCGACTTACCACGCCACAGACTTTGGGGATTACCGGGTGGAAATAACGGATCAGTACGGCTGCACCTACCTTAGCAAAACCTTTGAAGTCTGGCAAAGCTGCGACAACGACTTGCCGGGTGGCCCACTGACCGGCAACGGAGGATGCGGCGGCTTCACTATAGATAATGCGATCAGCACGGATATGGAGTGCGAGCGGAAGAACTACATGGACCTTTCGGAAGGCAATCTGCCGGATGAAACCACCTGGGCGTTCTATTTCCGCGACGGCGTGCTGACGCAGACGGCCACAGGGGCTGATGTGACCGTGGAGCACGGGGAAGTTGGCTATTACCGAACCCTGATGACTGTCCGTTTTGAAAACCCTGCTGATCCGGAAGGGATTATTTCCTGCTTCAGCTTACGGGTAGACTCCATCGAGGCACTGGCTGACTTTGAGGTGGAATCAGCTTGTGCCGGCGAGCCCGTCAGCTTCTCGGATGTCTCCACGCACCTGCCCGGCGTAGCTATCACCGGCTGGGCCTGGGACTTTGGCGATCTGTCAGGCGGCAGCAATACCTCAGCAGAACAAAATCCGGCACATACCTATCCGGCTCCCGGCAGCTACAACGTCCGGCTGGAAATTACCACGGGCACAGGCTGCACCAGCGTAGTGGAAAAAGAAATCACGGTATACGGCCTGCCGGAAGTCGTTTTCGATCCGCCGCAATCGAACTGCGCACAGAGCGCCACCGCTTTTATCGCGCCCCCGAACAACGCCAATGCCTATCAGTGGAACTTTGGTAATCCCGGCAGTGGGGACGCCAATCAGTCGGCCCGGCAACTGGCTTATCACCGCTACGATGTGCCGGGTGACTATCCGGTAAGCCTTACGGGGACTAATATTTTTGGCTGTTCCGAAACTTATACGCAAGAAGTCTCTATTGCACCTAATCCGCTGGGCGGCGAGATAACACTTGACCCTGACCCGCCGGTCTGCGAAGGCGTTACTGTTGCTGCAACGGCCCCACCGGGCGGAAACAGCTGGGCCTGGAGCGAAGGGAGTAATGCTGAAACGGCTTTGCTCACAGAAGAAGGAGTGTACGAAGTAACGGTTACCGATCAGAATGGCTGCAACTACGAGCCGCCGGGCGTTGGCATAGACATTTTGCCTGCTCCCTCCACAGATGTCAGAGTGGTGGAGTACGATGCTTACGAGCAGCCGGTAGCCTACCACTACGAATCTTACGAGACCTGCTTTGGGGAAGAGGTGTTTCTGGAGGCGCTGGAACAAAGCGGGCAGAGCTATGCCTGGAGCGACAATCAGCTGGGGGCTGAAGCAGAGTTCAGTGAAGAAAAGAACAACCTTCTCAGTGTAGGTACACAGACCATTTCTGTAGAGGCCACTGACCTGGAGACCGGCTGCACCGCAGTTTACGATATAACAGTCACCGTGCATGGCCTGCCGGAAGTACCTTTGATACAGGCAGATCAAATGGAGCCGGTCTGCGGCGGCAACCCGGTTACCCTTTCCGTAAGCAACCCAGAGGCAGGCATCACTTATGTGTGGAGCAATGACGAGGCCGGCAGCAGCCTCACTGTAGATGAGGCCGGGCTGTACACGGTAACTGCTGTTAATGCCAACGGCTGTGAAGCGGAAAGCGAAGCCTTTGAAATCCTGCCGGGCCCGGATATTGCCCGCATCCCAAATGGCTGTTACACCCGCTGTGCCCCGGATACGCTCTGCCTGCCGGAACTGCCCGGTGTATTCAGCTACCAATGGTTCTTCAACGGCAGCCCCATCGCTGCGCCGGAGGGCACAATACCTGAACTTATCATCGAAGAGGAGGGCACCTACTTTGTTGAGATGATGAATATCAACGGCTGCGTACTACAATCGGACCCCCTCAGCATCACCTTTATCGAAGGGGAGGGAGATATCGTCGGCGGGGTATACTTTGATGTCAATCAAAACGGGCAGATCGATGCAGCGGACACCCTTATGCAGGGCATTGGCGTAGAGCTGCTGCAAAACGGCAACATCCTGGGCAGCGTTCTTACTAACGCTGACGGAGGCTACGGCTTCTTCGGGCAGGACTCAGAGCAGGATTATCAGCTGGAGCTCGACACGACGATGCTGCCAGCTAACGTAGAAGCATACTGGGCGGCGGTGGATACCACGCTGAGCGGC
>CAJXXJ010000351.1 GCA_913062745.1 uncultured Phaeodactylibacter sp. | reverse complement strand
TCCAGTTCACTACGGATTTGTGTTCGTTCTGTGTTTGTTCAGTGGTCGTTGAAATCAGAACGAACCGTTCGATTCATCCAACCCTTAGGACGACTTAACTCAACCTTCAAGGAATCATAACGGTTTGTTGCACAATTTGACTATCGTTAACATTGAGATCTTGGATGACCGTCGTCGCTCAACCCTGCAGACCAGATGGCATGAGTGCGCCAGTTCAGAGAATTGGATATGATTACATCGAAATTTCGCCGCTCCTGAAGCGCGGCGAGCAGCTGTCGGCCCGCCTCGCCCGCGCCGTAAATGACAACCCGTTCCCGCTCTCTTTGACGGCGCTCGGTCAAGGCGGCGCGCAGCAACACCCTGGCCCCGCCGATAAGCGCCACCAACAACGCCATAAGAATCACCACGACGCCGAGCGACCAGGGCGTGAAGCCGGCCAGCCCCACCGCTGCGTAAGCGCCGGCGGATACGAGCGATCCGATCCAGGCTGAACGCAACAGGTCGGTGTCGCGCGAATAGGCGATCGGGGCGTAGAGCGAGCGCGCGCCCAGCGTGATCACCAGAAGCGGAGCGGCCAGCATCAAGACGGCGCCGACCGACGTCCAGGAGAATCCCACGGCCCCGAAGGCGAGCAACTGCGCAGCGCATACGGAAAGCGCAAGCGCGGTCAGGTCATAGCCGACTTTCAGCGACCGTTTCCAGCCGCCGGGCAAGCCCACCAGCTTGCGCCCCGCCTTTCGAAGAAATCGCGTCACGGAGCGGCGCGAGTCTTCAATAGCTCTCAGAACCAAAATCGCCCCCTCGCGAATGCCCCCTGACGCAGTTGGAACGTATGATCCACTGCGTTGACATTAATTCGAGTTTAACGGCAAGGCGCGCGTTTGTCCCATCCCGTTTTCAATACATTTCGCCCAAGGCGCGATCAGCAACGGCGCGCGCCGAGGCGCGCAGCGAGTTCACACGCGGCGTCATCAAGCCCTTCGTCCTCGCCGCACAGGATTGCACGCGCCAGATCCTTGCCCAGCTCGACGCCGTACTGGTCGAACGGGTTCAACCCGTAAAGGACAGCTTCGAGGACGACCTTATGTTCATGCAGCGCGATCAGGGCGCCGAGCAGGATCGTCATCGACGCCCCACCGTTGACGGGCAGCAGAAACGCCAGCGTGCGACGCAGGTTGACGTACACCGCCCGCCCTTCCTCCACCGCCGCTCCTGAGCAGTCCGCCGAGAAGCTCAACCTCCTGATTTACACCCTGCGGGACGATGAACGGCTGTGCAACGCCCTGCGCGACTACATCTATCGCCTGTTCGAGAGCCGCAACAGCATCCGGGCCTTTACAGAGCTCGGCGTGCAGTCCTTCCGTGGCTTTTTTAGCGAAAGCCGTCGCAAGCTGAGCTACAAGTTCCTGCCGCCTGCCTACCCGGAAAACGGGCTGATGCAGGATTTGTACTACGTATTCCGCAAACGCAAAGATTACCGCTGGGTGGAGCACATCCCTGCTGCAAAGTGGGCAGAGCTGTTCGCCACCCTCGGCTACCGGGAGCCGCACGAGTTGCCGCCCGGGCATCCCGCCCTGCTGCAGCTGCTGAACTGCATACTCGTACTTTCCCAGCGCATCACCGCGATCGGGCTGGAGCCGGAAATCGTCGGGAAAATGCCGGAGATTGAGCTGTTTGATTCACCCTTCATGGTGCAGTCCCGAGAAATCAGCGAGTACCTCCGGCACTTTGACGAGCTGGATTTTGAAAGGACTACGGAAAACGACGACTACCGGCACATCACCGTCATGCTGGCACAGTGTGAGGATTATATTCAGCAAATCCGCAAGGGCAAAAGCAAGTTTGGCACCAGCCTGTCGCTATCCCAGTCTATCATCCGGCTTACGCAAAACATAGAGCGGCTGCGCGTTTTCCTGAAGCTCATCCACGCTACCGAAGGGGCTGCTTTTGAAGACGAAGCCCGCTTCTTTCAGCAGCTGATCCGGGCGGAGAACAAAAAATACAGCCTGCGGCAGCACTTCAACCAGAACCTCAGCTACCTCGCCTTCCAGATTACGGAGCATACCGGCAAGAAGGGGGCTTATTACATCACGAGCACCCGCTCAGAATACTGGAAGATGTTCCGCTCTGCCCTGGGCGGCGGCTTCATCGTAGGTTTTTTGGCCATCATCAAGACGGTTATCTCCAGTCAGGCGCTGTCCCTGTTTAGCCGGGCTTTCCAGTACAGCATGAACTACTCGCTGGGGTTCATTCTGATCCAGTTTACCCACTCCACCCTGGCGACCAAGCAGCCAGCGATGACGGCCTCCAAGGTAGCGGCTGCGCTGGATATCAGCAAGGTGCGGGAGGAGAATATGAAAAACCTGGTCGAGATGATCGTCCGGTTGTGGAGGACGCAGACCGTCGCTTTCGCGGGGAATATCCTGTTTGCCTTCCCGGTCGCCTACGCGGTCGCCTGGGGTATCGAATACGCGAGCGGCGCCCCGTTTGCTTCCGGTTCCAAGGTGGAGAAAATCATCCACGATTTGCACCCGGTTGACAGCCTGGCGCTGTTTCACGCCGCTATCGCCGGTGTCTTCCTCTTCCTGGCCGGGCTGATTTCCGGCTACTACGACAACCGCAATGTCTACAGCAAAATACCCCGCCGCATCCGGGAGCACCGGCGGCTGCAGCGCATCTTTTCGACGGCCCGGCTGGACGGTATTGCCACTTACGTGGAAAACAACCTGGGCGCGCTGGCCGGCAATTTCTTCCTCGGCATTTTCCTGGGCTCCATGGGGCCGATCGGCTACTTCCTGGGGCTGCCGCTTGATATCCGGCACGTGACCTTTGCCTCGGGCAATTTCGGCATCGCGCTGGCGGGTATGGAAGCCCCGTTTGATACGGCCGTCATTCTCTGGTCGTTGCTGGGTATCGCGCTGATTGGCCTGGTCAACTTCATCGTCAGCTACGGGCTTACCACCGCTATGGCGATGAAATCCCGGAATGTCGACTTCAAAGGCACCCGCTTGCTGCTCCGGCTGTTGCTGCAGCGCTTTTTCTCCCGCCCGCAGGACTTCTTTTGGGCACCCAAAGACCAGCCGCCGCCGGAAACGGATGAATCGGCTATGAAGCCGCTGAAAGATAAGGCGGATGATGTTCCGGGCGAGGGGCAAAACCGTTCCGGTGAGCAAGCCGGAAAATGACGGCTTCGCAAGACAGAGCGTTGCCCGCAAAACTTTTCATACTTACCACGATCAAGGGTGCGCCAGCTTTTACTATCTTGACCGCCATGAGCAAGATTGAGATCCGAACGGTAAATGTCACCCAATACCTGCAACCGCTCAGAGAAGGCGGCTCGCTCCCGGCCATTGTGCGGGCAGACGATGACTTTCTTTACGTATTGAAGTTCCGCGGTGCCGGGCAGGGCAAGAAGGCGCTGATCGCTGAGCTGCTGGGTGGGCTGCTGGCGCAGGCTATCGGCCTGAAAGTGCCCGAGCTGGTGTTTATGCACCTGGATGATTCCTTCAGCAAAACGGAGCCCGACGAAGAGATCCAGGATTTACTAAAATTCAGCGTGGGGCTCAACCTGGGGCTGCACTTCCTCTCCGGGGCGATCACCTACGATCCGCTGGTGCCGGTAGGGGACCCGCTCACCGTTTCGAAAGTCGTATTGCTCGACAGCATCATCACCAACATCGACCGTACGGCCAAGAACACCAATCTGTTGAACTGGAACAAGGAGCTTTGGCTGATCGACCACGGGGCCAGCCTGTACTTCCACCACAATTGGAAGAACTGGCAGGCGCATCTCGGCCGTACGTTCCCCGGCATCAAGGACCACGTTTTGCTCGAAAGAGCCACGCAACTGCCAGAAGCTTCCTTCGAGATTCAGCGAGCGCTGAGCACAGAAAAGATACAGGAGATCGTGGCACAGATACCTGAAGAATGGCTGGTAGAGGAATCCAACCCGATGGCACCGGATGAAATCAGGGCGGCCTATCAGGAGTTTCTGGGCAGCAAGCTCGGCCGGATTGACTCACTCGTTAAAGAAGCCTCCGATGCAAGATAAAGTAACCTACGAATTTGCGGTCATCCGGCTGGTGCCGAAAGTGGAACGGGAAGAGTTTCTGAATATCGGGGTCATTGTTTTTTCAAAGCGGAAAAAGTACCTCGAAATGAAGTACGAGATCGACGAAAACCGCATCCGGTCCTTTTCCCCCTCGGTCGACATGGAACAACTGCGCAACTACCTGCAGGCCTGGCAGCGGATTTGCAAGGGCGGAACGGAAGCCGGCCTTATCGGGCAACTCGATATCGCCATGCGGTTCCGCTGGCTGGCTGCGCCGAAGAGTACCATCCTTCAGTGCTCGCGGGCGCATCCCGGGCTATGCGAAGCACCCGGGGAGGTGCTGGAGGAGCTGTTTAGCGCTTACGTCCTGCACTGACCGGGCGGCACGATGGCGCTACAACTATAAGGATGCGGGCCCTATTCGGGAACGTCTTCCTCACGGGGCTGCTTTGCCTGGCTTCAGCAGCGTATTGACCAGCATGGAGCCTGAATAAACCTCAAGCATCGCTGCAACCGATACCTACACTATATTGACGCCGTAGGCCTACCGGCTTTGCATTGAATTTTTTTTGGTGCGGGGCGGTGGTTTTTTGTGGTGGATTTCGTACATTGTTGGGGCGGTTAGTTGCGGGGCTTGGAAGGGTGGGGGCGAAGGTATGTAGGTGTGTGTAAATGTTTGTAGGCGGGTATATACCGACGACGAAGTAGTTTCCCCGATAGGAATTGGGACCAACCATGACTTCGTGCCTGCCCGATATGCAAAGGCAGGCGGGTCGGCATATACTCGTGCGTCGGGTGGACGCCCA
>CAJXXJ010000350.1 GCA_913062745.1 uncultured Phaeodactylibacter sp. | reverse complement strand
TACCGGATATCGTGGTGATGGGCAAGCCGATGGGCAATGGTTTCCCAATTGGTGCGGTTGCCTGTACCCGCGAGGTAGCGGAGGCATTCGATACGGGCATGGAGTTTTTCAGCACCTTCGGCGGAAACCCGGTAGCCTGTGCGGCGGGGCGGGCCGTACTGCAGGTGGTGCAGGAGGAAGGCTTGCAGGAACGGGCGCAGCAGACCGGGCAATTGCTCCTGCAGGGGCTAAGGGCGCTGCAGTCTGAGTACGCTTGTATCGCAGATGTACGCGGCCACGGGTTGTTCCTGGGGGTAGAGCTGAGTAAAAACGGGCAGCCGATGACCGATGAGGCTCGCTATCTCATCAACCGAATGCGCCGCCTGGGCATCCTGATGAATACCGATGGCCCCAATAATAACGTACTGAAAATCAAACCGCCGATGAGCTTCGGCCCTCAAGCAGCGGAAGAACTGCTGGAGCGGCTGCATAGGGAGCTGAGGCGGATGGACGGGTTTATAAAGTGAGGAAAGGGGGGAAGAAACAGTTGCCGGGGGCACTTCTTTACCACTCCATACCCGGGTAGGCGCGTTGAACGAACTGCAGCTCCGCCAGGATGAAGCCTAAATGCTCCGTATGCATACGGCCATCCTTGCCACCGCTCTGCATGTACTTCACTTCCGGCAGTTGAAGGGTCGCTTCCGCTAAAATATCTTTGACTTTCTGGTCGTAGGCGGGCTTGAGCCGGTCGAGGTCGGGGCCAATGCCAGCTTCGTGCATCTGTTGGTCCACTTCATCCGGGCTGGTAAGCTCACCGCTGTAGATGAACAGATCGTCGAGTGCTGTTTGCATTTTCTGGTGGCTCTCTTCGGTGCCGTCTCCCAGGCGTATCATCCATTCGGAGCTGTAGCGGAGGTGGTAGGTGATTTCTTTCAGCGATTTCTCGGCGATGGCGCGCAGGTGCTCGTCTTTGCTTTGGGTAAGCGCCTGATGCAGCAGGAAGTTGAAATTGTCAAACAGGAACTGCCGGACGATGGTGTAGGCGAAATCCTCATTGGGCTGCTCTACCAGCAGCAGGTTGCGGAACTGCATGACGTCGCGGGTGTAAGCCAGGTCGTCTTCGGAACGCCCTTTGCCTTCCACCTCGGCAGCGTACTGCAGCAAGCTACGCGCCTGACCGACCTGGTCAAGCGCGATGTTGGTAATAGCGATATCCTGCTCCAGGATGGGCCCGTGCCCACACCACTCAGACAGTCGGTGGCCGAGGATGAGCGCATTATCGCCCAGGCGGAGCAGGTATTCAAATTTGGCTTCGGTTAGTGTCATGGCTGAGGGTTTGAAATAAGGAAACCTGCCCCGCTGGTGGTAGTCAGCAGAGCAGGTTGTCTTCCGGCCTACATGTGTTTCACTTCGTCCGGGAGATTGTAGAAAGTTGGGTGGCGGTAAACCTTATCATTTGCCGGGTCGAATAACGACTCGCTTTGGTTAGGGCTAGAGGCAGTGATATGTTGCGATTCCACCACCCATATGCTGACACCCTCGTTGCGTCGGGTGTAAACATCACGGGCATTTTCAATGGCCATTTCAGCATCCGCAGCGTGCAGGCTGCCGGCGTGCTTGTGGCTCAGGCCGTTTTTGCTGCGGATAAACACTTCCCACAGCGGCCAGTTCTTTTTGTTACTCATACGCTTAAGCTACTTGTTGTTGTTGCGCTGCTGCGGCTTTGCGCTGGCGGCGCTTTTCTGCGTAAGCTACGGCGGCGTCGCGCACCCAGGCACCTTCCTCATGCGCCTTGCGGCGCGCTTTGAGGCGTTGCCGGTTGCACGGGCCATCGCCGCTTACGACCTGCCAGAATTCGTCCCAGTTGATGGCACCGAACTCGTAGTGGCCGGTTTCTGCATTGTAACGGAGGTCTTCATCGGGAATAGTCAGCCCCAGGAACTCTGCCTGCGGGGCGGTAATATCAACAAAGCGCTGACGCAGTTCGTCATTGGTGAAGCGCTTGATCTTCCATGCCATGGACTGAGCGGTGTGCTTCGAGTCCTTGTCGCTCGGGCCAAACATCATCAGGCTCGGCCACCACCAGCGGTTGAGGGCGTCCTGTGCCATCTGCTTTTGGGCTTCTGAGCCGCGGGCCAGCGTCAGCATAATTTCGTAGCCCTGGCGCTGGTGGAAGCTTTCTTCCTTACATACGCGCACCATTGCCCGGGCGTAGGGGCCATAGGAGCAACGGCAGAGGGGTACCTGATTCATGATCGCAGCTCCGTCTACCAGCCAGCCGATAGCTCCGATATCCGCCCAGCTCAGGGTGGGATAGTTGAAAATACTGCTGTACTTGGCTTTGCCGGTGTGCAATTCATCGAGCAGGTCGTCCCGCTCGGCACCCAGGGTTTCTGCTGCGCCGTAGAGGTAGAGGCCGTGGCCGGCTTCATCCTGTACTTTGGCCAGCAGGGCTACCTTGCGGCGCAGGGAGGGCGCGCGGGTCACCCAGTTGCCTTCCGGCAACATCCCCACAATCTCAGAGTGGGCATGCTGGGAAATTTGACGGATCAGTGTCTTGCGGTACTTCTCCGGCATCCAGTCTTTAGGTTCTATTCTTTCTTCGGCATCAATACGTGCCTGAAATTGGTCCTCGAAGGTATGCTGATTAGGCTCTTTCATATTGTCGTAAAATGATTGGCTTGCGGACGGCAATATAGCCTTGTGCTTGTATGCAAATATACATGATTTCACCTATAGAAACGAACATTTGTTCGTTTTTGTTGCAATTGTTGTCTATTTTATTGAAAATCAGTTGATTAAGTTGGTAAAAAGCAGATTGCGGAAAAATTTGTATTTTTCCCCTAACCGCCTACCCAAATAGACTATGACGACGAACCAACTGCTTGCCTTTTCGATAGAAATCCTCATCCTGCTGCTGACGTTGCCGACGGGCCTGCTGCTGCTGCAAAAGCGGGCAAGGCAATACCGGGCGACCCGGCTGCTGACCTGGCTGCTTGGGATATTTGCCCTAACCGCTGTCAACCGGCTGTTCGGTAGCCTGGTGCCGGGCTCGCGCCTCGTGCATCTCAATTTGCTGTCCGGGTTGGCGGCAGCCCCCTTGTTGCTATTGTACCTGCGGAGCTTGCTGGGAGACCGGCTGAGCCGGGGCCGGGATGGGCATCATTTTTTTCCTTTTTTCTTCATCTTGCTGATCGGGCTGATTCCCGGGCAGCTATTGCTATGGATGGGTAGTTGGTGGTCTTTGCTGCCGGCGCTTTACGTCATCGCCTACCTCCTGGTAGCCTGGTTTTACATCCAAAACCGTTTGGGGAGCCTGGTTCAGATTAGGAGCCGGCTGCCAATGGGCAAACTGCGGCTCGTGTACGTACTGCTGCTGGCCTGGGGGCTGATGTCGGTGGCAGAAATAGTGCAGCACGGCTTGCGCATCATGGATATAGCAGAGGAGGCGGTGGGCTTAGTCGTCCTGCTGCTGCGCCTGCTGCTGGTGGCCGCCCTTACGGCTATGGCATTGGTTCGCGAGCGCCCGGCAGGCGCGGTGAAGCTGCAGGAGGAAGCCTTTTTAGATTTGATTGCCGGCCGGGAGGAACCGGAGCCGGAAGATATTCGCAGCAATGCCAGCCTCTTCAAAACGCTGGACGCTACCCTACAGTCCGAAAAGTACTTTTTAGATGGGGACCTGCGGCTCAATCAGCTGGCAGAATTAATGGGCAAAACGCCACGGGAAATTTCCCGTGCTATCCACCACGTAGGCGGGCAGAGTTTTTTCGATTACATCAACGGCTACCGGGCCCTGTCGGCGCAGGTTATTATTGATGATCCGGAAAACAAACAGTCTCTGGAAGAAATACAGCACGCCGCCGGCATAGAATCGAGGCTGGTGTTTGATCAGTCCTTTAAACGGCTGACGGGCTCCCGGCCGGCGGCGTACTACAAGCTGAACAGGCCTTAAGAAATGAGTGAGGGCAGCTTCATCGCCAGCCCCATATCTCCCTTGATCTTTACCTTGCCGGTCATGACGGCGGACATCGCGTTGATGTCTCCCTTCCGGATGCCTTCAATGGTTTCTATGCTGGTAGTGATGGTGCAGTCGGCATCTTTGTCCTGATTGCTGATCTGTGGTTCTTCACCCGTCAGGTCAATATGGACGACGCCCTGGTCGAGCACGAACTTGATGGATTTGCCCAGCTGCGGGGCTTTACCGGCTGTTTTGCGGAATTGCTCCGTGATGGTTTCTAAAGTCATATTTTTGGTTTTAAGCTTAAATATAGGCACGATTCCGCGATTTCACAGTGCATACGCCCAACGGAAGCTCAGCCGCGGAACAACTCCCGGCATTCTTCGCGCAACAGCCCGCCTTCCACCTGTAGTTCGTACCAGGCTTTTTCAGCAATTTCGCGGCAGTAGATTTTTACCTGATTGCCAAATTCGGCCGCGTCATCAATGCTGGCACCGAAGTAGATTCTAGAGACGCCGGCCCAAACGCAAGCCATTGCGCACATCGGGCATGGCTCACAACTGGTGTATAAAACAGCACCTGAGAGACAAAAATTACTAATGGTCGCAGACGCTTGCCGAATAGCGACCATTTCCGCGTGTGCGGTAGGATCATTGCTTGAGGTGACCTGATTACATCCTCGACCAATAACAGTGTCATTTTTGACAATCACGGCTCCAAATGGGCCGCCGCGGTTATGACGCATGCCATCAAAAGCGAGATGAATGGCTTGTAACATGTATTCATCAGCTATCGTCATCGCTCTACCCCTAAAAAATCCGATACATCGCCCTGACCACGGCGCAACACCTGTGGGAAATCGCCGCTTAAATCAATCACGCTGGTGGCGCTGTTACCACAAAAGCCACCATCCACCACGATATCAACGCGCTTTTGCAAA
>CAJXXJ010000349.1 GCA_913062745.1 uncultured Phaeodactylibacter sp. | reverse complement strand
GGTGCGCGGGTGGAAGCCTTTGACGCCCGCTCCGCAGCTAAGGAGGAAGTAAAGAGCCTGGGCGCCAAATTTGTGGAAGTGGAGGGCGCAAAAGATGACACCGGTGCTGGCGGCTACGCTGTGGAGCAAAGCGAAGAGTTCCTGCAGCGGCAGCGGGGGGAGGTACAGGCACGCGCCATCAAGTCGGACGTCATCATCACCACCGCGCAGGTGCGTGGCCGCAAAGCTCCCATTCTGGTGCCGGAAGAAACCGTACAGCAGATGAAGCCCGGCTCCGTAATTGTGGACCTCGCCTCCTCTACCGGCGGCAACTGTGCGCTGAGCGAAGATGGCAAAACAGTGGTAAAACACGGCGTAACCATTATTGGCAACTCTGACCTTGCTGGCCGGATGCCGCAAGACGCAAGCCGGCTGTATTCCAATAATGTCATCAACTTCCTGAAGCTGCTGGTCAAAGACGGCGAGCTGCACCTGGATATGGACAATGAAATCATCCGGGGCGCCTACATCACGGCCGAGCCGGCAACAACCGAAAACTCATAGGCTTAACCCTATTGCAAACTACCTGATATGGATAGCTTCATCCAATTTTTCAATGACGAAGCCAACCTGCTTCTCATTTACCTGCTCTTATTCACCGTCATTCTCGGCTTTGAGGTAATCTCCAAAGTACCTACCGTACTGCATACCCCGCTCATGTCGGGCGCTAATGCAATCTCCGGCGTGGTCATCATCGGCGCTATCCTGCTCATCCGGCAGGCGGAGCCCGGCGACTACCTGACGCTGTCCCTCGGCTTTCTGGGGGTAGTACTCGGTATGGTCAACGTAGCCGGCGGCTTTGCCGTGACGGACCGTATGCTGGAAATGTTTAAGAAGAAAAAGCGTTAAACCAACGAATCATGATCGTCGACTTTCTAATCAATATCGCTTACCTCATTGGCGCGCTGGCCTTTGTGTGGGGCTTGCGCCTGCTTAGCTCTCCGGACTCGGCCCGCCGCGGCAACACACTGGCCGGCTTCGGTATGATACTGGCTATCATCGCCGCTATGAGCGAGCCAATCGAGGGCGCTTCTAATAATTACGGCTGGATCATCGGCGCTATTGTCCTTGGGGGCATCATCGGGCTGGTTTCGGCCCGGCGGGTGCAGATGACGGCTATGCCGCAGATGGTGTCTATCTTCAACGGCCTGGGTGGTGCCTGTGCCGTGGTTTTGGCTTACGCCGAACTCGTGCCATTCTACAGCGGGGGCACGGAGCTCGATACCGCCGGGCTGGGCATTGTGATGCTCGCGCTCTTTATCGGCGGCGTTTCCTTCACCGGCAGTATGCTGGCTTTCGCCAAATTGCAGGGCCTCATCTGGGACAGCACTCTGCTTTTGCCTAAGCACAACGTCATCAACATGGTGCTGCTCGTGGCTACTGTGGGGCTGGGCATCTACCTGACCGCAACCGGCAGCAGCGCCGGGCTCGCACTGGGCTCTGCCTTCATGGTGCTGGCGCTGATCTACGGCTTCTCCTTCGTCATCCCGATCGGCGGCGCGGATATGCCGGTGGTCATCTCGCTGCTGAACTCCCTCACCGGCCTTTCCGCAGCGGTGACCGGCCTGATTTACGGCTCACAGTTCATGCTGGTAGGCGGTATCCTCGTGGGCGCAGCCGGCACTATCCTGACGGTGCTGATGTGCGATGCGATGAACCGCTCCCTGGTCAATGTACTCATCGGTGGATTCGGCGGTGGCGGAGCTTCCGCTAAAGGAGCAGATGGCGATCAGGTGGCTAAAGAAGTCACCGTCAATGATGCTGCCATTCAGTTATTTTATTCCAATTCGGCAATAGTTGTTCCGGGCTATGGCCTGGCAGTGGCTCAGGCTCAGAAGGTGTGCAAGGAGGTAGATGAACTGCTGGAAGCCAATGGCGTGGACGTGCGCTATGCGATCCACCCGGTGGCCGGCCGGATGCCCGGGCACATGAATGTGCTTTTGGCGGAAGCCGATGTCCCCTACCCTAAGCTGCTCGACCTGGATGAAGCGAATGACGCCCTGAAAAGCACGGATATGGTCATCATCGTCGGCGCTAACGACGTAGTCAACCCCGCTGCTGAGGACGACCCGGGCAGCCCGATACACGGTATGCCGGTGCTCAAAGTGTGGGATGCTAAAAACGTCATCGTGCTCAAGCGAAGCATGCGCCCGGGCTACGCTGGCATCGAAAACCCGCTTTTCTTCCACGAAAAAACCCGCATGCTGTTCGGTGATGCTAAGGATAGCTTGTCGAAGCTGGCATCGGAGATCAAAAATTTATAACACAACAAACAGATTTTTGAAAATGACTTTTTTACTGCGCGCTTTACTTTTGTTTGCTCTGCCGGCCCTCTTATTGTTAGGCTGTGAGAAGGACAATCCGACAATTCCCGAAAACGTCCTTTATTCGTCAGACCCGGTTGTAAGCAGGGTGTGGAATCAAAAGAAACACGCTTTTGAAACTGATGAAGTGCTGATCGGCTTTAAGCTTTCTGCCAGGTACCGCACTCCTTATCTTTTTCCGTACAATGGGCATGTGCTGATCGATTACTTTGCGGTTTACCCGCTGTAAATTACCTCCGGTAGCGGGCAACCTCTGCCATGGTCATTGCTTTTTCAGGGTTCCAAGCCAGGCATAAGCCCCTGATATTCTTAGTTCGTTTCCGCAAATTTTATTTTCTAGAAGTAAGAAAATTTTAACTGAGTAAAAGTATACTTTAAAAATCAATTACTCTTCGACCTTGAGGCCCACCCGTTTGTTATACCACCGATTAGCACACAGCAAGACAACCGAAATGAAAGCAACTCTCCTTCTGACCATACTCTGCACCCTGGCCCTCTGCACGCCCGGCCAGGCTCAAAAGTACGAGCGTGAAGAGCGCGTGCAGCCCGAAGACCTCCCGCAAGCCGTATTGATCTATCTCGAAAAGGCTTATCCACAGCGGTCCAGGGTGCGCCACTACCGGGAGCTCAGCCGCAGCGGCGGGCAAGAGGAGCTGCAGCTGTTTTTTGAGTCTAAGTTCCGTGACGAGGGCTGGTACTACAGCGTAAAATTTGACAGCCTGGGGCAGTTGTACGACACGGAGCGAATCATCCGCCCCGGCCATTTGCCAGATGAAGTGGAGGAAAAAATAGAAGAGGATCTCGGCGGCTACTTCCAGCGCTACCGCATCCAAAAGATACAGGAGCGGCTGGAAGAGGACGGCAGCGTGCTGGGTTACGAGATCGTACTGCGCGGCAAGCACAACCGCAGTATCGGCTACTACGAATTGCAATACGATGCGGCAGGCACGCGGCTGTACTGCGAGCCCATTGAGCAGTCTCCTAACCCCTTCTTTTTCTTTTAACCCCGCCCTGAAACGAGAAACACAACGAATGAAGCGACTATACACCGGGCTGCTGGCACTGCTGCTGGCAGGCCTTGCCTACGGCCAATCCAATACTGTCGAGCAATTTACGCAGGTCTCCAAAGGTTTTAAGCTGTCCGAACGCTGGTCAGCGGATGTACAGAGCGAGCTGCGCCTGAGCTGGTACGAAGAAGACGATGCCCAACTGCAGTGGACGCAACTGTATCTGCAGGGCGGCCTGGCTTACCGGCTGGCGGCCAATTGGGTAGCCGGCGCCACCTACCGCTTGTCCCGCAGGGGTAATCTGCAGGAAGCCCCCGAGGTGGAAAACCGGTTTGCGCAACAGATCTCTGCCAGCCAAAACATTCAAAAGTACCGCCTGCGGGAACGCCTGATGCTCGAGCAGCGCGTCTTCCCGGACGGCACCGAGCACCGCTGGCGCTTCCGCCTTGCCGCCGACTACCCCCTGAACGGCGAAAAGCTTGATCCCGGCGAGTGGTATCTCAACCATCAGGCAGCACTGCTGATCGAGCCCTTTGAAGCCGCCGTTTTCCCCAATCGCGAGCAGCGCTTCTACACCGGCATGGGCACCCGCTTCGGCAACGGCAGCCGCCTGGAAATCGGATTGGAAGTCCGGCTGAGCCGGGTGCCTGCTGAAGGCTACTACGACCGCCGCTGGGTACTGCGCACCAGCTACTCGATTTAGGCCGTTGCTCGAATTTTCCGGCAGATTCATCGTGTTTTACTAGCATTCTCTGTCAAGAAGCCTTATTTTAAGTCGGAATTCAAAACTGTATTCAACTGCAGCCTTTTTTGCTGCTCAAATAGTATTTCTATGGGATCCATGCCAATTATCATTTTTATTGTATTTATCGGGCTCCTTATTCTGCTTTCAGGAATATTTACCGTCCGGCAGCAGTCTGCAGCCCTGGTGGAGCGCCTTGGCCGCTTTCACGGTATACGCCGCTCCGGCCTTCAGTTCAAAATTCCTTTCATTGACCGCATCGCCGGCCGGGTAAGCCTGAAAGTGCAGCAGCTCGATGTGAATGTGGAAACCAAAACCCGCGATAACGTTTTCGTAAAGCTGCGGGTGTCCGTACAGTACTTCATCCTTCCGGATAAAATTTACGACGCCTTCTACCGCCTCGAGAATTCGCACGAGCAGATTACCGCTTACGTATTCGACACCGTGCGCGCAGAAGTGCCTAAGATGAAGCTCGACGACGTATTCGAGCGCAAAGACGACATCGCGCTGGCCATCCGCCGGGAACTCGAAGACTCCATGAATGAGTATGGCTACGGCATCGTCAAAGCCCTCGTGACCGATATTGACCCGGATATTGAGGTTAAAAATGCCATGAACCGCATCAACGCTGCTGAGCGGACTAAGCTGGCCGCTGAGTACGAAGGCGAAGCGGAGCGCATCCGTATTGTAGCTAAAGCGCGCGCCGAAGCAGAAAGCAAGCGCCTGCAGGGACAGGGTATTGCCGATCAGCGCCGGGAAATTGCCC
>CAJXXJ010000348.1 GCA_913062745.1 uncultured Phaeodactylibacter sp. | reverse complement strand
AAGGCTGAGGTGCAGCAGCAAATCCATTTCTTTATTCATGAACTCGCTCACCTCGTTGCCTTTGGGCCGGTACGCCCAGTCGAGGTCTTTTTTGGTGAAGCTTCTGAAGCCGAGGCTTTCGCCCTCCTGCAGTTCTCTGAGATAACCGAGTACGCGGACCTGTTTGCCCTGCTTGCGCAGCTTTTCGGCGTAAGCCAGTACGGTCTTGCGTGTATCGGGATGATCTGCGTCAAAAAGCAGGCCCAGCTGTTTGGCATTTTTGAGGTTGACCGACTGCCGGCCAGCAGGGGCGACCCGCTGCCGGAGCTTTTGCCGCAGGCTCTTTTTATGTGCGCGGACTCGTATATCTTGGACTACTCCCATGAAGTCTTACGTTTGGGTGGACAGGAGGCAGCTTGTGTTTATACTGCTACTCCTTAGAAGCGGAGACCGCTTCTGTTTCGTAAACGCCTATGTTGGCGTATTTGTTAATCCGGGCTTCGATGCGCTCTTCCGGCGACATGTCCTGTACCTCAGCGATAGCTTTCTTGATGTGCCGCTTGAGCACTTTGGCCATCTCTTCGGGTGCGGAATGCGCGCCGCCCAGGGGCTCTTTGATGATGCCGTCGATGATGCCGAACTCGTACATATGGTCTGCGGTCAGCTTCAGCGCTTCAGCGGCCTGTTCTTTATAATCCCAGCTGCGCCAGAGGATGGAGGAGCAGGATTCCGGGGAGATAACAGAATACCAGGTATTTTCCAGCATATAGACCCGGTCGCCCAGCCCGATGCCGATCGCCCCCCCGGAGGCACCTTCACCGATGACGGCACATACGATCGGCACTTTGAGCTGTGCCATTTCCAGCAGGTTGCGCGCGATGGCTTCCGCCTGCCCGCGTTCTTCGGCTTCCAGCCCCGGGAAAGCGCCCGGGGTGTCGATGAGGCATACTACCGGATAGCTGAAGCGCTCGGCCAGTTTCATGAGGCGAAGTGCTTTGCGGTAGCCTTCGGGGTTAGCCATACCGAAGTTGCGGTACTGCCGCATTTTGGTGTTCACCCCTTTTTGGTGCCCGAGAATAACTACCGTTTGGCCATCGAGGGAGCCCAGCCCGCCTACTATAGCTTTGTCATCTGCGTAGTAGCGGTCGCCGTGCAGCTCGATGAATTTGCGGCACATTTGTTCTATATAGTATAGGGTATACGGGCGCTCGGGGTGGCGGGAGAGCTGTACTTTCTGCCAACCGGTAAGGTTGCCGTATATCTCTTTCCGCTTGTTCCTGATCTTGTTTTCCAGCTCCCGCGTCATTTCGGTGACGTCGAGGTCGCCTTCTTCCCCCACTTGTTTGATTTTGTCCAGCTGCTCGTACAAACTTTCCAGGGGCTTTTCGAATTCTAGGAAAACCATAATCTGTAAGATTTTTGGCAGCAATTGCCGCTTAGTGTTTGAGGAACCGGCCGGTTCGCGCTTGGTTTTTCAGTGGGGTTCCGGGTTGGGCCGGCTTTTTTTCGAACGCACAAAAGTAGCAATAAGGGCAGAGTTAAGTAGGGCTGCCAAACTTTTTTTCATTTTTTTTCGAACAAGGGTTGCACGGAAATGAAAATGCCTCTATATTTGCACTCGCACAAACGCAATAGCGGGGTTGCAAAAGAAAATCACAGCTTAAAGAAGCTGGTTCAAGAAAAAAAATGGTCCGGTAGTTCAGTTGGTTAGAATGCCTGCCTGTCACGCAGGAGGTCGCGGGTTCAAGTCCCGTCCGGACCGCCTTCGCCCGCCGAAGCTCGAATGAGCGAAGGCGGGCTTTTTTATTTTATGCCCTACCCATTTTATAAGGTTGCTTTATTGCAAACTCTCTATTCGGCGCGCTACGGCGGTCGAAGACCGCTCACGCTATACTCAAAATCCGCTCCCCTTCAACCCATAAATTAACACCTGACAGCCCACCAAACTGGAACGAAATGCTTTCATCAGACTGCAAAAATCAACAGCCTGATGAAAACACCGCCTCTCCTTTAGTTAAAGTCCACCAAGTCCACTTCAAAAATCAGTACAGAGCCGGGAGGGATATCCCCTACCGCCTGATTGCCGTAAGCCAGGTCAGAGGGGCTGTAGAGCGTTATACTCCCCCCTCTTCCGATCAGCGGGATGCCAATGCGCCAGGCCGGGATCAGGTTGGATAATGGGAAGGTGACGGTATTCGTGCCCTGCGTCTGATCAAAGACTTGCCCGCTGAGGAGCATCCCTTTGTAGCGGACGGTCACCGAATCACTAAGCATCGGCCGCTCCTCTGAGCCGGGCTCTTCAATGGTATAGTACAGCCCGGACTCGTGCCGGTCCGCACTGAGGTCGTTTTCATCCAGGTAGTCGAGGATTTTTTCTTCATCGGTGCGCATATCTATTGGTGTAAAATCCACCAGTTCCACCTCAAAAATCAGCACAGACCCGGCGGGGATACTCCCCACAGCCTGATTGCCGTAGGCCAGGTTGGAAGGGCAGTAAAGCGTGATTTTCCCTCCTCTTCCGATCAGCGGAACACCGATTCGCCAGGCGGGGATCAGATTGGTCAGTGGGAAGGTGACGGTGGCCGTGCCCGGGGTCTCATTAAAGACGTCCCCGTTGAGCAGCGACCCTTTGTAGCGGACGGTTACAGAGTCATTGACGGTTGGCCGCTCTTCTGAGCCAGGCACTTCTATGGTATAATATAGCCCGGACTCGTGCCGGTCGGCCATGATGTTATTTTCCGCCAGGTAGTCGAGGATTTTCTCTTCA
Source organism: uncultured Phaeodactylibacter sp. (assembly GCA_913062745.1). GTDB lineage: Bacteria > Bacteroidota > Bacteroidia > Chitinophagales > Saprospiraceae > Phaeodactylibacter. The sequence goes on along the minus strand of CAJXXJ010000348.1, from coordinate 2,142 downwards.
TCAGTGCGGTCATCTGTATCTTTATTGCAAGCCATCAGGCTCAGCCCTAATAACAGGGCCATCAAAAATTGGAGCTTCATTTCCGAAATTTTGGTTCCGTGCAAAGGTAAATAAAACACCCGTCCTGCTTTCCGGTTCCCGGGCCGTCCGGTAAAATCCGTATGCCGGAAGACACGGGCAGCCGCTCATCTTAACAAGATACACGCCCGCTTGACGTAACAATATCAAATGAGCCCCGTATTCATACCTGGCAACTTACTAATTGGCCCCACACGGGGCGTTGCCACAAACACGACTACTTAAACGTTGACGACACTGAAAGTTATGCGAATCATCAGATCCCTGAACTTAACCATCCTGCTCACCCTGTGGGCCTGCGGAGCGGCCTTTGCCCAATCTGCAAAGAACCAAAACCTTTCTTCCGGCACCTACGACTTTGCGCCGATAGAAGTCGGCTTGCTGGCCGGAGTATCCAGCGCCTACGGCGACCTGGGCGATACCAAGTTTGGCCGGGCCAGCAGCGCGAATGCGGCTTACGGGCTCTACGTGCGCTATCAGGCCGACCCCAACCTCAGTTTCCGTGCTAATTTCCTGCGGGGGCAGCTGTCCGGTTCCGACCTTGAGTCTGAAGAACTGGCGCAGCGCGGGTTGCAATTCACCTCTCCGCTGACCGAGCTGAGCGTGGTCGGAGAATGGGATTTCCTGGGAAAGCGCCGCTATTCCAAGGGCGGAGGGTTTCAGCCTACTATTTCCCCTTTTGTCTACCTCGGCTTTGGCATAGCCAGTACCCAAACTGATGTGGACCTCTCGGAGCTCAACGGCAATCCGGGCACCTGGGAAGAGCTGCGGCTCGACCTGAGCAACGACCAAAACATGCACATCGTCATACCAGCCGGCATCGGTGTGAAAATGGATATCAACCGGGACTTGCTGCTGAGCCTGCAGATGGGGCTGCGCCCGGTATTCAACGACTACCTGGACGGCGTGAGCCTGGCGGCCAATGAAGAGCACAACGACTGGTACAGCGTCGGCAGTGTATCTGTAGCCTACCGCTTCGGCCGTAAAGACCGCGACAAAGACGGCATTGCCGACCGCATGGACCCCTGCCCCGGCCTGGCTGGCCCTAAAGAGATGATGGGCTGCCCGGATTCTGACGGAGACGGCATCCCGGAATCCGAAGACCAATGCCCGAATGAGCCCGGCAGCGAGGCTACCAACGGCTGCCCGGACGCCGACCTCGATGGCGTAGCTGACTATGAGGACAGCTGCCCGGATGTACGCGGTTCGGTAGCGGCCAAGGGCTGCCCCGACCGCGACAGGGACGGAGTGGTTGATGCAGAAGACAAATGCCCGGACATATTTGGAGATGTGAATATGCAGGGGTGCCGCGATGCGGACAAAGACGGTATCGCGGATACTGAAGACGAGTGCCCGTACGCCAAAGGCCCTGCTTCCCGCAATGGCTGCCCGGAGCCGGCGGCGATGCCTCAGCCTGAAGAAGAAGCGGTAGCGGAAGAAACGCCTGAAGAAGAACCGGAAGTGATGGCTGCAGTAGAGCCGGAACCACAGGCTGCAGAAGCGCCTTTGGCGGAAGCCGACACCCGGGAAGCAGCATCAGGAAATGCCCCGCTGGACAGCGACAACGATGGTGTCATAGACAGCGAAGATGACTGCCCTTACCTGCCCGGCAAGGCAGCGCTGAACGGCTGCCGGGATACCGATGAGGATGGCATTGCCGATCATCTGGATCAGTGCCCACGCCTCAAGGGGCCGGCGGAGCGCAACGGCTGCCCGGTATTTGACCGCGACAAGGACGGCATTGAAGATAAAGACGACCCTTGCCCGGATAAGGCAGGAGAGCTGGGCGGCTGCCCGGATACCGATAAGGACGGCCTGGCGGATAACCTGGACCACTGTCCGGAGCTAAAAGGCCCCAAGGCTAAGAATGGCTGTCCCGACCTCAGTGATGCCGATCAGGCGATTCTCGATGACGCCATGGAGAACATCGGCTTCCTCACCGGGCGCTACAAGCTGCGTTCTACCGACTTTGGCCGCCTCGACCGCGTGGCTGATTTGATGAAGCGCTACCCGACCTACCACCTGAAGATTGAAGGGCATACCGACAATCAGGGCGACGGGCAG
>CAJXXJ010000347.1 GCA_913062745.1 uncultured Phaeodactylibacter sp. | reverse complement strand
AGGCCCGCCGCTGTAGACAGAGCTGCAGCCAATCCACCTGCAGCTACCAGGGCAATCACCCAGGCCGGGAGGTCAGCGATTTCCGGATTCGCCAGCACCATGATGTCCCGGTCAATCGTCAGCTCGTTAGTGTTTTTATCCGCCACGTACTGAATCAGGCCGTCTTTGTTCTTATCGTCGAAGGCGATCAGCCCGGTTTGTTCCCACTTGCTAAACCACTCGGGCATGTCTGCGTACTGCTTGTTGCTGACTGTCTCAATGAGGTTAGTACGGGCAAACGCAGCAATAGCCGGTGCCGTAGTGTACAGAATAGCAATGAATACCAGTGCATAACCCGCCGAAACACGCGCGCCCTTAACATCCGGAACGGTGAAGAAACGGACGATCACGTGCGGCAGGCCAGCCGTACCGACCATCAGCGCAAAGGTGATCGCAAATACGTCGATCATGCTCTTGGTACCACTCGTATACTCCGCAAAGCCAAGATCCCGGTGCAGTGCGTCGAGCTTGTCGAGCAGCGCCATGCTTGAGCCATCCGTCACATTACCGATGAAGCCCAGTTGAGGGATAGGGTTGCCGGTCATCGTCATAGAGATGAAAATAGCAGGCACCATGAAGGCAAAAATCAGCACACAGTACTGCGCTACCTGCGTGTAGGTAATGCCCTTCATACCGCCCAGTACGGCGTAGAAGAATACGATCGCCATGCCGATGTATACGCCGGTATTGATGTCCACTTCCAGGAAGCGGGAGAATACCAGGCCTACACCGCGCATTTGGCCAGCTACGTAGGTAAAGGAAACGATGATGGCACAGATTACAGCCACCGTACGCGCTACGTTTGAATAATAACGGTCCCCGATAAAGTCCGGGACCGTAAACTTCCCGAATTTCCTTAAGTAGGGGGCTAAGGTTAAAGCCAATAGCACATAGCCGCCGGTCCATCCCATAAGGAATACCCCGCCGTCGTAGCCCATGAAGGAAATCAGTCCGGCCATGGAAATAAAGGAGGCTGCTGACATCCAGTCGGCTGCCGTCGCCATACCGTTGGCAATCGGTGGTACGCCACCGCCCGCTACGTAAAATTCTGATGTTGAGCCGGCACGTGCCCAGATCGCGATACCGATGTACAGCGCGAAGGTCAAGCCGACTATTATGAAGGTCCAGGTTTGAACACTCATGATGGTAAAATTTTGCTCTTAATAAATGGTTGATTTCAATTCCGTCCGCCCGGCCCGGGCCGCCAAAGGCCACGGGCCGCTGCGCTAGTTGTCGTATCCGTACTTTTTGTCCAGCTTATTCATCAGGTAGACATAAGCGAAGATGAGGAGTACGAATACGTAGATCGACCCTTGCTGCGCAAACCAGAACCCCAGTTTGGCGCCTCCGATGCGAACTTCATTGAGCGGCTCCACCAGGAAAATGCCGAATACGTAGGATACCACGAACCAAATGGCCAGGAGGATGCCAAGGTAGGTCAGGTTTTCCTTCCAGTACTTTTGAGCTTTGTTGTCATTGGACATAGCTTAAAGGTTTTTATGATTGAATATAGTTATCTAAATATCTCATTGCATGCAGGCCTAAAAAATCCTATAAGAAGATGTGCGCCTGCAGGCGGATCTGACGTACGTCCTGAATATCCCCATCCGCTGTAAAGCCGCCCTCGCGGGGGTCGTTGCTGATCGTATGGTACTCCAGCGTCAGCTTGGAATGATGCCCGTTGATGAAGTAATTGACGCCCACGTCCAGCACGCCGGTATTCTCGTCGAAGCCTTCATAGTTACCGGATTGAAAGGCTACATAAGGCATGAATTTGGAGCCCGGCAGCTTATAGCCTACCTGCCCGTAGATGTTGGTGCCCGTTCCGCCCCAGCGGCTCACGTAATCGTCGCCGTAGTTGAAGTTGATGAAAGAGGCATATACGTTCAGGCAGTCATCTGTGCCCAGCGGCATATCCAGAAAAGCGTCTACTGCGAAGTGGGAGACGTTCTCGTGCTCCAGCGTACGGTTGTTATACATACCGTCCGGGTGCAGGAAGAAGCCGGTACCCAGTGCGAATACCTTCTTTTTGCCGAGGTAGCTACCTACCATATAAGGCAGTTTGGTGCCCTCGCTGTCCCAGAAGTTATACCGGAAGTAGCCTTCGTAGATGCTGTTGCCAGTCGGCTCGCCCTCATCGTCTGCTACATCAAAGCCGTTATAAACCAAGCCACTGTCGGTCAGGCCGCGGTCTGCCTGCAGCCCGTTGCGGCCCGGGTTGTTGGCAGCGACCCGGTAGTCAAACTTGCCTAGCTTACCTTTGGCATAAATGCCCAGGTGGCGCGCAAACTGATCTGTGACAGCCAGGGAGTGCCAGTGCACAAACGGGCGCGTGTTGTCCAGCGTCATGAAGTTGAGCGTGCTCTGATTGGCCAGGCGGGTGAGACCTTTCCAGTAGTGCAGGCCACCACCGATGTGCAGGGCGTCGTTATTAGACACCCGGAACTCCGTCCAGGCATCGTGCAGGAACAGCTGCGGTGCATCCCCGTTGTTGCCCAGTGAGGTCAGGTTATTCGGCGTGAGGTTGTTCAGGCCGAAGTGCGTGAGGATGAGGAAGCGCGGCGAAATTTGCGCATACGCCAAAAAACGCGAACGGCGCGCCAGGTGCGTCAGCTGCAGGCTCGCATCATCCACCGCCAGGTTGTTTGTCACCATCCACTGCTGATGCCAGATGATGAAGCGGACGTATTTACTGCCATCTTCATTAAGGTTGAGCTTCAGGGGCTTGTAGGAGTAGTCTGGCTCCTCCCCGTCCTGAGCGATTACTTGCTGGCCGAGCCCCAGTGTAAAGAGGGCAATCAAGGCCATGTAGGTGATTCGTTTCATACTAGATTGTGATTGGTTAAGATTGTGAAATCGGCTATAATGTTCTGCTAAAGTATATAGATATCTATATCTATCAAAACTTCAAACCCTTTTTTTTGATTTTTTTCAAAATGATTGTGGGTCCAAAGGGGGTTGACCAATATTTTTTAAGGGCTGATGCGGTTTAACGCCTGATCATTTGGTGTGGAATGTACACTAAGGATGGACAACCAGGGCTATCGCACTGCGGTAAGGAAGCTGCCTGCTGGCAAAATCAGAAAGGGATACAGTAAAAATGGAAGAATGCTACGGGCCAAAGCGGTTTTAAATGACCTTCTTAAGCGTGCGGATCAATTCGTGATAATCTTTGCGGGTAAGCGAGTACAGAGAGTTTTTACCATCCCGTTCGGCATTGACGATATTCTTGCTTTTAAGGATACGAAGATGGTGAGAAGCAATAGCCTGTTCAATGTGAAGCTGCTGGTAGATATCCGTAACGGTCATCTGCCCATTTGTGAATAGCAAGTCAATGATCGCAATACGGATAGGGTGCGCTACAGCACGTAGCGTTTCTGTAGATTCTTCCAGAAAGCTGGCATTGAAATGAGTCTTCATGCGGGATATTTGGCTTTTCGCCCGCCAAGCCGGGCGAGATAATTAAAGAGTAAAGGTAGCAGACTTTTGCTACATCAACAAATATATACATCTATCGGCGTATATGTTTGCAGCCTAAATGAAAAAATAGCATCTTTCCTTTCTAATTGCTTCGCTATGCAAAACACCATCCCGCACCGCATATATGATTTCCTAAAGGAATATCCGCCATTCAATCTGCTGCCCAAAAGCCTGTTGCACCAAATTTCCGAACGGGTCAAAGTACAGTACATTCATCCGCAGGCCGTGATTTTTTCGCAGGGAGAAGCGCCCGGCGATTATGTCTACATTTTACGCGAAGGCGCCGTACAGCTGCTTCGGCAGGAAGGCGGGCAGGAAATTTTGGTGGAAGAATGCGACGAAGGGGACGTTTTCGGCATCCGCCCGCTGCTGGCCGAAGAAAATTATGCCCTTACGGCAAAAGCGGCTGAGGAGTCCCTGCTCTACGCCATCCCCGTGGAAGGCTTCCGCGGCGTGCTTGACCAGAACCCTACCGTAGCCTTTTACCTTGCCAGCACCTTTGCCGCCGATGTCGGGCAACGCTACAATAAAGACTTCCGGCAGTCCCTCTTCCACGACCGGCAACGCTCCGAAGAAGACGGTTTTCAGCTGCTTGAGCTGCAATCTTTGGAGCAAAGCAAAGCGCCGGTCACCTGCTCCCCGGAAACGAGCATTCAGGAGGCCGCCGGCATTATGAGCCAAAAGGAGGTAGGGTCCATCATCATCACCGATGAGGCGGGCCGGCCTACCGGCATCATCACCGACAAGGACCTGCGCAAAAAGGTAGCCACCGGCATTACCGCCCTGCAGGCACCGGTCACGGCTATCATGTCGAGCCCGGTCATCACCGTACGGCCAGACATTACCGCTGCCGATGTGCAGATTACTATGGTGCGCAACCGCATCAACCACCTCTGCGTCACCGAAGATGGCAGCCCGGGCAGCAAAGTCGTAGGCGTACTCTCTGAGCACGACCTGATGGTGATGCAGGGCAACAACCCGGCTATCCTCATCCGGGAAATCCGCCGCTGCAACGATGGACCGAGCCTGCGCACCATCCGCGAGCGGGCCGAGCAGTTGCTGGAAAGCTACATCTATCAGGAAGTCTCCATCGCCTTCATCTCCACGATGATGACTGAGATCAACGACGAGATCATCCACCGGGCCCTGGAGCTCAGCGAGGCCGAAATGGCCCGGGAAAGGCACCAAAAACCGGCTGCCGGCTTCTGCTGGCTGGCACTGGGCAGCGAAGGGCGCGGAGAGCAGCTGCTGCGCACCGACCAGGATAATGCCCTGGTATTTGACGATGTGCCCCCGGAAGCCTACGAAGCCACCAAGGCCTACTACCTGGAGCTGGCCGGCAAGGCAACCCATCTGCTCAATCAGGTCGGCTTTGAATACTTC
>CAJXXJ010000346.1 GCA_913062745.1 uncultured Phaeodactylibacter sp. | reverse complement strand
AACCCCTCTTACGAGCGCATCGGCGACTTGCACGAAAAGTTTGGGCCCCGCTTTATCGAGAGCCTTGTGCGCCCTGAGGTCCGCTCTTCGGTGCGGGAAATCATCGGCCAGTTCTCACCGGAGGAGCTCTATTCTACCAAGCGCAACGAGGTGCAGAGCCTCATACAGGAAGACCTTAAAGACAACTTGGGCAAGAACTTCATCGAACTGCGGGCCACGCTGATCCGCAATATCGAGCTGCCTGACAAGGTGCGCTCCGCTATTGAGACGAAGATCGAGGCAGAGCAGAAAGCCCTGAAGTACGACTATATCCTGCAGCAGGAGCGCAAGGAAGCAGAGCGTAAAATTATTGAAGCAGAGGCCAAGGCGGAGTCCAACCGTATCCTGAGTGCCAGCCTTACGGATAAAATTCTTCAGGACAAAGGCATTGAAGCTACCCTACAGCTCGCCAACTCCCAAAACAGCAAAGTTATAGTCGTGGGAGGCGAAGGCGGCAACGGCTTACCCCTGATTTTGGGCGGCAACTAAATGGACTCACATCATTGCCACATGAAGATGTGGTTGGGCAGGCCAAATTAATGCCCTATCTTTGACACCGAACGATGGATACAACATCGTTTGTTTACCGAGCGGTTTCACTGCCGTTAGGTAAGGGGGAATCAACGAGGTGCGCCCGCTAGCGACTTAAATGAGCTGGTGGGCGCACGTTTTTTTGCCTATCTTGCTCTCAAAATCCTAGTCCTAATGATTAAAACCGACGCCTGTATTGTGGGAGCGGGCCCGGGTGGCGCCGCAACGGCATTACGGCTCAGCTATCTGGGCATCCCCAGCATCCTTATCGACAAAAGCAGTTTTCCACGTGACAAAGTATGCGGCGATGCCATCAGCGGCAAAGTCACTACCCTGCTCAACCGGCTTGACCCGGAAATCCTGCAGCGCTTCAACGGCCAGCCCATACAGTCTGATGTTTGGGGCATTAAGTTTGTCTCCCCCAGCTTCCGCGAGCTCGACATCCCCTTCCGCCCCAATTATGTGCGCAAATCCGCCGAAGCGCCCGGCTACGTTTCCAAACGCCTGGATTTTGACCACTTCCTGATAGAAGAAGTGAAGCGCAGGGACAATATCACCTTTTACGAAAGTACAGCCATTGCTGACTACGAGCGCACAGCTGACGGCTGGCGGGTGCGCAGCAAGGACGGCAGCCTGGAAGTAGAAACCCGCATGCTGATCGTGGCCAACGGCGCCTACTCCCGTTTTAGCCGGCTGCAGGCCGGGCTGGAAAAAGATGACCGCCACTACGCTGCTGCTGTGCGGGCCTACTACCGGGGCGTCAAACAGCTCGATCAGGATAATTTCATCGAGCTCCACTTCATTAAATCCCTGACGCCCGGCTACTTCTGGATATTCCCGTTGCCCAACGGGGAAGCTAATGTAGGCCTGGGCATGCGCAGCGACATTCTTGCCAGGCGCAAGCTCAACCTGAATACAGAACTGGACAAACTGCTGCAGGAACACCCCCGCCTCCGGGAGCGGTTCCGCAATGCCGAGCTCGTAGGCAAAGTCAAAGGCTTTGGCCTGCCGCTGGGCTCCAAACGGCGGCAAATCTCCGGCGACCACTTCATGCTGGTGGGAGATGCCGGCCACCTCGTTGATCCCCTTACCGGCGAGGGTATCGGCAATGCCTTCTACAGCGGTTTTATCGCCGCAGAGCAGCTGGAGCAATGCCTTCAGGCCAATGACTTCTCCGCGGCCTTCCTTAAAGCGTACGATCAGCGGGTGGACCGCGTATTGGGCTCCGAGATGCGGCTGAGTTACCGGCTGCAGAAAATGCTGATGTACCCGGCCGTTGTCAACCTCCTGGCTAACATCATCGCAGGCAACCAGAAAATCCTGCATGTGCTTTCCGGGATGTACAATGATTTTTCCCTGCGCGAACAGCTTGTGAAGCCGTTGTTTTGGGTGAAAATGATTTTTAAAAAAAGCTGACTCCTCGACCAACCTACCGTCAGCCAGGCGACTCTTTAGAAAAAGATTTCCGGTAATAGGAAAAAAATGTGCTTTTACTGGAACCTTTTTTGGACTGAGCGGGTAAAATATTGTATAATACAGGCGCAAACCTTACGGAAACCAAATTTTATTCAGTTTTCAAGCAATAATTTGGATACCGTCAAGTTTAAAATACCAATAGGTTCAACTACAAGACGTTGGCTTAAAGTTTCATAAACTAGTGAGTGTAAAGCGGCAGCCTTTTGATTTTCAAGGGGCTGCCTTTTTTTATGAGTTTTCATAGTCTGCGACTACCCTATGCCTTCTACTACTTTTGAGCAAATTAATCAGCTGGACTTTTCCCGGATCCCGAAAGGCAGTACCCGCCACTTTTGGCTGCACCTGGTCCACGATGGCATCGGCATGCCGGTACGGATACCGATGATAGTGGCGCGGGGCAAGAAAGACGGCCCGGTGTTGGGGCTCACTGCGGCCATCCACGGAAATGAGCTCAACGGCATCCCCGTCATTCAGCGCCTGTTTCGCGAAGTGGACCCGCAGCAGCTCTGCGGCACCTTAGTCGGCGGGCTCGTAATGAACGTACCCGGCCTGTTGCTCGAGCAGCGAAAATTCAACGATGGGCGGGACCTCAACCGTATCGCGCCCGGTCAGGCCGACGGTGCTATGAGCGATATCTATATCTACCGCATCATTGAACAGATACTGCGGCACTTCGACTTCCTGATCGACCTGCACACCGCTAGCCGCGGGCGCATCAATTCCTGGTACATCCGCGCCGATATGTCCAAACCGGCTACCAACCGTATGGCCCGGCTACAAAACCCAGACATCATCCTGCACAACCCGCCTAACGACGGGACTTTCCGCGGTGCCGCCAGCGACCGGGGTATACACGCCATTACGCTGGAACTGCGCGACCCGCACGTAATGCAGTCTGATGTGATTGCCGATGCGCTTTCGGGCATCCGCAATGTCATCTATGACCTGGGCATGCTGCCGGGAGCGCCCGCTCCGCTTAAGCCTACTGTTCTCTGCCCGGACAGCTACTGGATGTATACGGATGAAGGCGGCATCTTGGAAGTGTTGCCTAACCTGGTGCAGCAAGTACCGAAGGACGAGCCCATCGCCCGCGTACGCGATGTATTCGGGCAGGTCGTACGCACCTACCAGGCTCCCGAGGATGGTATCGTTATTGGAAAAAGCGTTTACCCGGTCAATCAAACCGGCAGCCGTATTCTCCACCTTGGCCTGCGGCCGGAAAAAGTGCAATAAAAAAAGCCTCCGCAGCAGCAGTTGCTTCACGGAGGCTTTCCTTAAAGCCGGTATTCTTTCTTACCGGATTGATTACTTCACGATCAGTTTGGTAGCTCCTACCCGGCCGTCAGCGCTGATGAAACGCAGGCTGTAGTAGCCCGGCGTAAGGTTACCCTTCTCAATACGCAGCTGCTCGCCACGCACGTTGTTCCAGCGGCGCAACTCCTGTCCGTCGATGCTGTTCAGCACCACCTGGAAGGCGTCGTTCTGCGGGTTGGCAAACTCTACCAGCGCCAGCTCACCGAACGGGTTCGGGCTTACGCGGAAGTTCAGTTCTTCTGCCAGCTCAATCGTAGATACGGTAAAGTCGCAGGTCTCGGTGATATCAGCGCGCTCTACGAAGAAGTCTACGCAGTTGCCATCAGCATCTTCGCCTTTGCCTTCAGCAGACCAGGGGTCAGCCGGAGCCGTAGCGCCCTGATTGAATACAAAGTCAAAACGGGTTACGTTGTCCAGGCCGTAGTACGCCTCCGGATCAGCGATGTAAACTACGAACAGGCCCTCGCCCTGATTCTCAGCGGTAGCGCCGGCACTCCACTCCACCACATTCATCCAGCCGTTGGCGCCGGAGTGGAAACCCAGAGCAGTGAACTCCGTCAGGTCAGCAAGAGCCGAACAGTTGTCAGCCGCATTGAAGCGGATCTGAATGCCACCGTTCGGGTCATTACAGCCGGAAACTGCTTCCTGCTGCGCGCTCAGGCCAAAGCCCGTAAACAAAAGTGCGATTAGGATGTAAAATCGATTCATAAATGTTGATTTAAAGTGTAAAAAGAAGTGTGTAAGTCCTATAGTCAAACCTTTCAAAAGCAACCTTACAAAATTGGTCTACAATTATAAGATTTCCAATCTAATTTTATGGATTTTCTGCTATCACCGCAAGTATAATTGACAATAAATAAGCTTTTTGCTGTTTTTTGACTACACATCTTATGCCTTTCTGAAGTTGTTATCGATACATGCCGGCTTTTTGCTGATTATGATTACCAGATCAGCCGGCCACTAAAACAGCACAACTTAGATGAACGGAAGACTACCCATTGCGGTGCTGATTGCACTGCTGATACAATCCTGCGCCAACTACCAGCTCAACTATCATCCCGATGCCAAAGACTGGGAGCAATCAGCCCCATCTCCGTCGGCAGCCATTAAACACCAGATATTCCTGATTGGCGGCACCGGCGGGGCAGACAACCGTGCCCTGTCCGCATTAAGCCGACAGCTGGACGGCGCCGGGCCCAACAGTAGCCTGCTCCTGCTCGGCAACACGCTGCTGCCCGATGGCATGCCCCCTAAAAAAATGGTGGCCGAACGCGCAGCCGATGAGGCGAGGCTCGAAGTGCAGCTGCAGTTGCTGGAAGATTACACCGGTAACATCTACGTGATTCCTGGCCATACCGACTGGAAGGGCTACGGCATACCCGGACTGGAGCGCCAAAAGGATTTTATTGAAAAAAGGCTGGACCGGGACGATGTTTGGTTTCCGGACCCCGGCTGCGGCGAGCCGGAAGAGGTGGAAATTGGCGATGACCTGATTATCGTCCTCATTGATTCACAGTGGTTTTTGGCAGACTGGGATAATCAGTA
>CAJXXJ010000345.1 GCA_913062745.1 uncultured Phaeodactylibacter sp. | reverse complement strand
AGACAAGAAAAAGAAAAAATGAGCGCAAAGAATTTCTTCCTGCTGCTGGCCGTCGTCACTCTGATTGCCATCATCAGCCTGGCAGGCATACATCAGTGGCAGGCCGTACAGGGGCACGAACTACTGGGCTGGGCCGGGCTGGCTGCCTTTCTGCTGATTACGGTGCTAATGTTCTACTCCGGGCGCAAAGCTGCCCGCAGCGATAACAAGAACGACTTCACTTCTGTAGTGATGGGCTTCACCGCCGGTAAAATGTTTATCGTGTTGATGGCCATTGTCATCTATCAGCGTACCGTCCTACCGGATACCAACTTTTTTATCCTGCCTTTCTTCGGCATGTATCTCATTTATACTATATTCGAGACTTACGTGATGACCAAATTGGGGCGCACCGACTCCTCCAATACTAACTAAACGAAAAACATGGCAAACGGCAGATCATTTCAGGCAATAGTGGATGAGGAATATACCTTTGACTCCCTCAATGGAGAACTCGACATCATCCCAACCGGAAAAGGCAAATTTCACATCATCAAAAATAATCAGTCGTATAATGCCGAGCTGATTGCCGCCGACTACAACAACAAGAGTTTCGAAATCAAAGTAGGGGGTACTGCTTACCGCATCAAACTCAACGATGATTACGACCTCCTTGTTAAACGCCTGGGCCTGCAGGTAGCGGCGCAACAACAGGTGAAGAACATTATGGCTCCTATGCCAGGTCTGGTGCTGGAAGTTTCCGTAGAGCCCGGACAAGAGGTGAAAGAGGGCAGCCCGCTGCTCATTCTTGAAGCCATGAAAATGGAAAATGTCATTAAATCTCCGGCAGACTGCGTCATTAAAAGTGTGAACGTCAGCAAGGGAGAGGCCGTTGAGAAAAACTACCTGCTCATCGAGATGGAGTAAGGGCGCTACCGCCCTGCATGACTGCTGCCGAATACCGGGCACTTAATGCGCTTCCCGGCCCACTATCGAGCAAACTATCCTACTTATTTGTTTCACTATGAAGCCTGTGGGAAAATTGCTCGTTCATGTCAACCATACACTACCTCAAAAAGTCACTTCGGTACCTGCTGATCGTCAGCGGAATACTGCTGCTGTTGCTATTGGTACTGACCGGCATCATTTACTACGTGGCTGTCTCTGATCAGGAGCGCATACCGGATATCGTGCAGGAAATATCAATGGAAGAACTCGGTGTAGAAGCCTCCTTCGAGCATTATCAGTTTCAGTACTTTGATCATTTTCCTTACCTCTCGCTTTCGCTAAAAGGAATTCAGCTGCGCGACCCGGAATTCTGCGACCCCGGGCAGCAGCTGCTGCGGGTAGGCGAGCTTGAGGTCGTCTTCCGCCCCTGGAGGCTGCTGCAGCAGCGCTATGAAATCCGGTCCATCCGCGCAGATAGCGTAGCGCTCAAATTTTACAAAGACGAAGCCGGCAACTTCAACGCTTCCTTCCTGCAGCAACAGGACAGCAGCGCAGCGAGCCCGGACAGCAGCCTTATGAAAGCGCTATACGGGCTGGAATCTTTTGAGCTGCGAAACTTCGACTTCAACTTCATTGACTCGGCCCGCGGGAAGCACCACCACTTCACGATGTACGAGAGCACGCTGAACCTGGGACTCGACAGCCTGGGAGGGACGAAGGCCCGCCTGCAGGGCGACTGGTTCATTCACCAGTTGCTGTTCAAAGCCCGCAATGGCCCCTATTTTCGGCAACAAGACGTAAAGGTGGACCTTAACCTGAGGTTCCCCAAAGCAGACGAGCGCATCGTCTTCGACCCTTCCGTCATCGTGGTAGAAGGCGACAGTATTCACATAGAAGGCTTTCACCAAAGCGAGCCCACCGGCTACCTGAAGCTGCTGATTCAGAGCGATGGCTTGCTGCTGCAGGAAACCAAACCCTTACTGGCTGATAACCTGCAGGCGGCACTCGAGCCTTATGAAATTGACCGGCCGCTGCCGCTATGGCTCAAGATAGAAGGCCCATCCGGCCCCGGCAATAAGCAGCCCATCCGCCTGGAAATAGATGCAGACAGCCTGCAGCTGAAGACCAATACGCTGCGCTTCACTTCTGCCGACATGCGCGTCCGCTACCGCAATGATTGTGACTCCACCGGCGTCATCACCCGTACCTCTGACTGCCTGAACATCACTATTGAAGATGCCCTGCTGAATGACACCATACCGGTAAGCTTCACCTACCAGGCCAACAACATGAGCAACCCAAAAGCACAGGTGGAGGGGACTACTCATATGGAACTGGTGGACGCCAATCCATACCTTCCGGTAAAAGGGATGCAGCTGCAGGATGGCCGGCTGAGCATGCGGTTCCGCTTTGACGGCGTACCGGCTGACCTGATTGACCCGGAAGTGGAACAATTGCCGGAGACGCTCTTTGCAGAGGGGCAGATAAGAGACGCTGCCCTCTCCTACCCTGCTCAGGGGCTAAAGCTGCAGCGGGCCGACTTTGATTTTCAGCTGGACAAGCGAAAACTAAGCATAACCAACGCCCGCCTCACCGTCAATGAACAGTCTGCCCGCCTCGACGGTACCCTGTACGGGCTCCCCGCCTACCTTCTGGGTAAATCCGGCGGCTTGCATGCCCAACTACAGCTGCAGGCCGGGCGGCTTGACCTTTCTGCCTTTACACAGGCCGGCGAAACGAACCTGGCACCTGCCGGCAAAAGGGCACCGCTCCCCAAACTCAGCGCAAAAATACAGCTGCAGGCAGAGCAATTGCGCTATCAGCAACTGCAGATCGACCAGGCATTTTTCCGGATTACGTACGGTACAGGCTGTCCGAAAGGGCCGTGCATCAGGGTAGACAGCTTATCCGGACTGGCTTATGAGCATGTGCCCGTCACCGGACAATTGCAGCTTGATGAGCTCTCTAACCCGAAGCTCTCCCTACAGCTTCAAAGCAAGGTAGCGCTGCCCGACCTACAGCCTCTGCTTCCAGACAGCCTGCTCACGCTGCAGCAAGGGCAGCTTTCGCTGCAATTGCAATACCAGGGTGCCCTGCAGGATTATGCAAACCTGAGCCAGGCCGCGCTGAATGCAAAATTGCAAGGCGCCGCGCGCATCGATAGTGCCCGGGCGGTTTATCACCCTTCTGACTACCGCTTTGAGCAGATAAATGCTCAGCTCCATTTCAACGAAAAAGATATTGTGGTGGATACGCTGCACGGCTTGCTCAATGACAACAAGGCAATGGCCAAAGGCCATTTGCGCCGTCTGATCCCATTCCTGTTCGATGCTGATCAGGAACAACTGCAGGCAGAACTACGGCTGCACAGCCCCGCTATTGACCTGAGCGCATTCACGCCACCGAGGGCAGGAGCGCCTGCGCAAGCAGAGAGCCGGATCGGGCAGCAGCTGCAAAACGTAATTCAGAAACTGACCGGCCGAATGACAGTTACCACAGATACCCTGCGCTACCGGAATATTCTGCTTACGGAGGTCGGGTTCAGGAGCCGTTTCACTGACCCCTGTTTTGATACCCTTAGCGGCAACTACTGCGTGGTTTTCGACACCCTCAGCGGGCGGCTTTTTGGCAACAGCCTTATACAGGCAAGGGTGAAAGTCCAGGACCTGGACAACCCCTACTTTTTGGCGGATGCCAGCGTAGATATGCCGGTAGCTGAGCTGAACCGCATGTTTGCTCCGGGGCGCTTCCGCTTTGGAGACGGTAAGGTACAGCTCCGTTTCCGGTACAGAGGGCGCCCGGCCGAGCACTTCGGTGTGGAAGAGTCCCTGCTTCAGGCTCATATCACTGGCTCAGGGCAATTCCGGAAGGCAGATTTCACCTTTCAGCCGCGCGGATATGAATTTGAGGATGCAGATGTAGGATTCCGGTTTGATGGAGAAGACCTTCATTTTGATACCATCAGCCTTCTTCTCAACAAGAACCAGTTGTCCGGCAGCGGGATGATCCGGGATTTCCTGCCGTTCATTTTCCTGCCGGAGCAGAAACTCGACGCCTCCCTGCGGGTCAACGCTCAAAAATTTAACCTCAATAATTTTCGCGCACCCCAGAAATTCGCCGGGCAAACCGGAGGAAAGGCGGAATCGCCCACTACCATCACCAAACTCGTGAATGCCGGCCTCGCTAATATTGAAACCGATTTTACGGTCGACTTCGATACCGTTGTGTACCGCAATTTCCTGGGCGAAGAGGTAGAAGGCACGATTGCCCTTGGTGGGGGGCGGCTCGAGTTTCGCAACACACAGATGAAGCTGGCGGACGGGCTCTTTTCGCTTACCGGAGAGATAAAGGGCCTGCGTGACAACGAACCGGATATGAACCTTCAGGCTAAACTGGAAAATACGGATGTGCAGAAAGTGTTCCATGCATTTGAAAACTTCGGGCAGTTAGCACTCCGGCAGGAAAACCTCGAGGGGAGGCTGTCTGCTGAAATCAAGTTCAAAAGCCTGGCGGATGCGAACTACGACCTTAACCCCGATAGCATGCAGGGAGAAATAAGCCTGAAAATGGAGGAAGGCAGCCTGATTAAGCTGCCCGCGCTCGACTCCATTAACAATATCCTGTTCCGCAACCGCGACTTATCGCATATCGAATTTGCGACCATGGAGAATACCTTCCGGCTGAGCGGGCGGGAGCTGGAAATTGAGCGTTTCCACGTGCCGTCCTCTGTGCTTACCTTCAGCGTGCAGGGAAAGTACGGGCTGAGTGGGGAAACGCCTACCAACGTCCTTTTTGAAGTACCTTTAGCTAACCTCTTCCGCAAAGAGCTAAGCCGGGATGCGCTGCAAAAAATAGAGCAGGGGGATGGCGGCCCGAATATCCTCATCCGGGCAGAGACCGATGAAGAGGACGGCGACCTGCGTTTCCGATGGGTATTGTCCAACAAGGAAGGGGAACAATAGAAAAGTCCGGAGCAGTAT
>CAJXXJ010000344.1 GCA_913062745.1 uncultured Phaeodactylibacter sp. | reverse complement strand
TTGTGCTGAAGCTGCTCTTCCCGGCTTTGCCGAGCTGGCAAATCATCCTGCTGTTGGCCATTGCGGCGGCGGCGTATACCATACCGGGCGGTTTGAACTCGGTGATTCAGACGGAAGTCATACAAGCCATACTGCTGGTGATCGGCTCCTGCCTGCTGACCTACTTCGCATTTCAGGAATTCGGCGGCGGATGGGGGGATATGATGACGGCCCTGACGGAGCGCCTGCAGAGTGGTGCCAAACCGCTGGAAGATGCCGCCCGGGCCGGGCATTATGTGCCCTCCAATGCCGAAGAAGCCTTCAGCCTGGTGCGCCCGGCAAACGATGAGTTTATGCCCTGGTACGGCCTGCTGACGGGCGTGCCGCTGCTCGGCTTTTACTTCTGGGCCAATAACCAGTTCATGGTGCAGCGGGTGCTGGGGGCCAAAGACCTGAACCACGGCCGCTGGGGTGCCCTGTTCGCCGGCCTGCTGAAGCTGCCGGTTATCTTCATCATGGTGGTACCGGGCGTGCTGGCGCTGCTGGTCTACAACGACCTGGATATCTCCGGCCTGAATTATATCACAGCGGATGGTACACCCTGTCAGGACCTGTCGGAATGCGCCAACCTCACCTATCCGGTGTTGCTGATGCAGCTGTTGCCGTCCGGCGTACTCGGGCTGGTGGTGGCAGGCCTGCTGGCGGCTATGATGTCTTCCGTTTCAGCTACCTTCAACTCCGCCTCTACGCTGATCACCATGGACTTTGTGCGCAATATTAATCCTAACCTGACCAGTAAGCAGTTGGTGCGGGTGGGGCAGATCGCAACGATCATCCTGGTAGTGCTGGCGGCAGCCTGGGTGCCCTTCATTGAAAAGGTCTCCGACTCCCTCTGGCAGTACCTGCAGTTGGTGATCAGCTATACTGCACCGCCGGCAGTATCCACCTTCATTCTGGGGCTCTTCTGGTCACGGGCGAGCGCGGCTGGTTCCATTACGAGCCTGTTGTTTGGCTTTGTCTTTGCGGTAGTCATGCTCGTGATGCAGGTATACGTGAGCGGTGCAGGGCCAGAGGCTGATATCCCGGGCTGGATGGAAGCGGCTACGAGCATTCACTTCCTGCTTATGGCCTTTATTCTGTGGATTCTGTGCATGCTGGTGCATGTAGTGGTTAGCCTGGCTACGGGAGCGCCCAGCGAAGAGCAGGTGCGCGAACTGACCTGGAACCGCAAGCTGTTCAAAGAGGAAACCCGCGAGCTGTCCGGACTGCCGTGGTACCAGAATTACCGCTATCTGGCGATTATCCTGTTGCTGATTACCTCTGTGGTGGTCGGATACTTCTGGTAATAATACGAGCGGGCCGCCGGGGGCTGCGTACTCCCGTTGGCCCGCTCTCCTAACTATTCAGCCTGATAGGCTGTCAGGGCTAGAACCAGGGGGTGCCTGCGGCGGCTTTTGGGGCTACGCTGCGTTCCGGGAATACCTTATTATTTGCATAGCTTGCGGATCAGCCGCCGTTCGTTTTCCAACTCATCAAAGAATTCCTCCACAAATTTTCGGGTCTGCCGCCCGGCGCGTTTGTGAAAAAACGGCATCGAATCGCAGTGCTGCAGCACCGCCGCTTTGTGTTCCAGAAAAAAGGCCCGCATCTTGCGCACTTCTTCTTTGGTGATGCTTTCTCCGCGAAAATGCCGGTCGGTGACTGATTTTATGGGCATACTTTCGTGGGGGATGGCATAGCTGGTGCCCACCATGCCAGCGTAGTCGAAATCGTAGGGTACGGCGATCAGTCGTTCGTAGCCAGGCACTTTTATTGTTTCGAGATTATGGCGGTTCTGAATGCCCCAGTCCGTATTGGCAATCATGTACTGAAAGAAGACCATCCGCAGATAGGCCTCCCGGTCGAGCCCGGCGTAGCGGATGCGCCCGCGGTTGATAATTTTTCCGCCCAGCCGGTCCTCAAATTCCTCTTCATCTTCCACCAGGAATGCCAGGAAGTCGTGTGACTCCGCCTGCCCTTCCCAGTGCTGCAGCCGGATGACTTTAGTGCGCAGGTGCACGGGGTGGATCAGCTCGTATAGGCGATAGGCCATCTCCTCCCGCAACAGGCAATCCTGGTCAAAGCGCCCGCCCTGACAGGGAAGCACCAGCTTGAGGTCATTGCTGGAGTTGAAGCCCAGTGCTTTCAGTTGCTTCTTCGGAATTTTGATTTTCACCGGCGGGATGGTACAGACCTTTTTGCGGGTGTTGCCCCGGGCCCGCATCCGGCACTCCACCGTTGTCTCCCGGCCGTCCGGCCCGGTGAAGGACAGGGTGACCGGCTGGTATTCTTCCTGCAGCTTGTTTTTGAGGAGCAGCCCCCAATCCGTCTCGATCTTCAGCAAGGGGACAGAATCTTGCTGCTGCAAAAAGGTGAACAGGGAAATGGCGGGGGCCTCGGGCATTTCCTCTGCCGTCTGCGCCAGGCCTGAAAAAGGGAAAGTAAAGTAGCAGAGGATAAAAATCAGGAAGGGGTAGCGTATAGCCATGGGGAAGGGTTTTGGTATATTTCACTTCAGCCGGCTCTTTTTTCCCGTAAGGGAGCCCGTATACAGCTGCCCGTCTTCTATCAGCAATACCTCGCCGCCTTCGCCCAGCTTGATGCTGGAGTCGATGCAGTAGATACGGCCGCCGTGCAGGGCCAGGATTTCCTCAAAGGAAGTATGGCCGACTATCATCTTGTTTTGCCCAAGCTCCCGAAGGATACCCCTGGCGTGCCGTTTTTTAAAATCTTTTTCGAAATAGCCGCGGTACCAGAGCGGGCCGTCGGCACCGTAGAGCAAATGCAGCTCCGGCTGTGCCAGCACGCTGTCTTCCGGCATACGGAGTATTTTTTGCTGAAAAGCAGTGTTGATATCGGAAAACCGGAACCCGTGCTGCAGTACTTGCCCGGAAATGCCGGCGTGGACAAATGCGATGTCATTGATGGAAATAGCCACCGGCTTGCTCCGCAGCCACTGCCCCAGGTAGGTGTCTTCCGCAAAGAGCTGATCGTAGGGCTTTTGCAAAAGCGCCATGGTGTAGCGGTACTTGCGGTTGATGTAGCGCAGGTCGCCCATAAGCGCCATCACCTCGTGGTTGCCCAGCAGAAAGTGGACCCGACCGCCGGCCTGCTGCGCCTGCCGCTCCAGCTGATGGACGAGCCAGAGGGATTCCGTCACGCCCTCGCCGCGGTCGAAGATATCGCCCAGCACCACCAGGTGCCCCTTGCCGTAGGCCCAGTTGCCGGCCTCGTCGGTCACGCCGTGCGCCTGCAGGAACTTACGGAGCAAATCATACTGCCCGTGGGTGTCGCTGATCGCCAGTATACGGTCCACATCCCCGAAGTGGTCCTGCGTTTGTGGCTGCAAACCGGCGGGGGCATACAACTCATCCGCTGCGAAGTGGGCCGAAAGGGCAGGGGGGAGGGGCAAAGGCTGCCCGGGCTGCAGGCGTGCTTCTTGCAGGGAGCCCCCGTCCACCCACCGTGCCAGCAAGCTGTCGCCCTCGTAAAACAGATAAGGCCCGTCCGATATCGATTGCAAATCCTGCTCCGTCTGTGCGGCAGCGGGCTGCCATAGTCCGGCGGTGAGGCAAATGGCTATAAGCAGTCTTTTCAGCATGGGGTATCCGTTTGTTTGGCTTGCGCCGAAAAGAAGCTTCCGGCGATGAATTACCAAAATTAAACCGAAAGAAGGGGGGCGCCAATAATTTTCAGGATTTTGTGGCCCGGAACAGGCGGGGGACAGAGAAAATACAGCCGGGCAAAGGTGCCCGGCTGCGTTGAAAGTACTTGTTTGGGTTGGGTTAAGCTCTTGGTTGTTGTTCGAAGTATTTGGTTTTTTGGGCCGAAACTGTGCAGAGCCTCCCGTTTTGGGCTATGCTGGTTTCGAAGAGCTTTGGGTAAAATGGCGTTCCAATAGCTTGTAAAGAGGAAGGCCAGTCTGTTTTGCAGAGGTTTAGTTAATGTGCTTAGTCGGTGATTAATAGGGGTTTAGGTGTTTATTTTTCTTTAAAACTATACAATCTGTATTTCAGGCAATGGTATAAAACGGACATAGGCCGGTGAGGAAGTGGTTTCTCCGATTTTAATCGGGTTGGATGAGCTGATTCCTGCCCGGTAATTATAACGCTAACGGCTTCGCATATACCGCGGCGGCCGGAGCAGGCAGACGAGTCGGCACAGCTGTGCGGATACCGGTTGGCAAACTCGTGCGCTGGGCCCGTGCCTTACTACAGGCAGCCCTCCTATTTTCCAAAATCTCCCGGTTTTTTCCCGCCGCTCATCTTTTTAAATTCCTTGATGAAGGAGGTCTGATCGTAGTAGCCGCACTGATAGGCTACATCTTTGAGGTTTTGGTACTTGCCGGCACGGATCATTTCCACCGCCCGCCGGTAGCGCATCTGCTGCTGGTACTGCTTTGGCGACAGCCCGGTTTCTTCTGAAAAAATGCGGCGGAAGTGCCGGGGGCTGATGTCGAGCTGCCTGCACAGCTCCTGCACTTTGCAGTCGGGCTCCGCTTTCATCTGCTGTATAGCGCGCCCGATTCGGTCCTTGTTGGGTAGCATACGCAATGGGTTTGGTTTGAAGCGGCGAGCTATCAGTGGCCGTTGGTTGCTCAGGAGCGCTTTTCCCTTTATCCGGCGTTAAGGATTCACAGCCTTTAGCTCCACTAAGAGTAGGAACCTTCGCCTTGGCTAAAGAAAAACCGCTATCCTGATAAACCCAACACTTACTAATCTCTCGTCGCTGAGCGTAAAGCTACCGGGACGGGCGCTGCAGGGCTTGGACTATTGTTCCGAATAGGGGGACTATTGTTGCATCGTAACTATTTAGCATGATTAGAAAATCGCGTTTTCTGCCTTTGTTTGCCCCGTCCCTAAAGGGTGCAAAGCCAGAAAACGCGCTGGCTCCCTTCG
>CAJXXJ010000343.1 GCA_913062745.1 uncultured Phaeodactylibacter sp. | reverse complement strand
ACCCCCCAGCCGGGACGCGGGCCGTCCGCCGGGTCCGCCGCCACGTGCGCGGCGTCGAGGCAGGCTTCGAGCTGCGCGCCGGTGAAGCGCGGTTCGCTGTCCGCGTGGAGAAAAAAAAGCCAGGCACCGCGGGCCGCAGCAGCACCGAGGTTCATCTGCGCGGCCCGCCCGGGTTCGCCGAGAAGCAGCGTCGCGCCCCCCCGCAGCGCCGCGCCGGCGGTGTCATCGCTGCTGCCGCCATCGATCACGAGCAGTTCGGCGCGGGGAAAGGCCTCGCGCAGGTAGCGCAGCAGGCCGGGCAGACGCCGCGCCTCGTTGAGCACGGGCACGACAATACTGAGACGGGGCGTATCAGTAGCGGGCGCGTCGTTCGGCATCGGTCAACAGCGCGGGTTCGTTACCCATGCGATGGTCGAACACCACGCTGTAGGCCAGCACCGCCTGCACGTAATTGCGGGTTTCGTAAATAGGCATCAGCTCAATCCAGTCGATCATATCGATTTCTCCCTTGCGCAGGGCTTCTCCCATAGCGCCGGTGCCCCCCGGGAAGGCCTGCCAGTCGAAGGATATATCGTGGTCCGGAGCGCGCAGTTCGTGTTCAGCAGCGATATACCACGGATAATTAAAATGCTCGGGCACACCGCCTATTTTGAAGTGAGGGTTGGTCATGTTTTTGTTTTTTCAACAGCAGCAGAGTACGGGGATTGCTCGCGTAGCTGCCGGTTTTCAGTAAGATGCAGCGCGCATTCAGCGGGCCTATTTGCGGTAGTTCTCGTAGCCGGTTTGCTCCAGCCGCTCGTACTTCTCTGCCACGCCCTGCGCCAGCTGATGTTTGTAATCCAGCAGCCGGTTGCGCACGGCTTCGTCCTGCGCACCGATAATCTGTGCGGCCAGGATACCGGCATTTTTGGCTGCATTGAGGGCTACCGTCGCTACGGGCACGCCGTTGGGCATTTGCAGAATAGACAGCACGCTATCCCAGCCGTCGATGGAATTAGATGATTTGACCGGCACACCGATCACCGGCAGCGGCGACAGGGAAGCTACCATACCCGGCAGGTGGGCAGCGCCGCCTGCTCCGGCTATGATCACCTGCACGCCCCGCTCATGCGCCTTCTTGGCAAACTCAAACATACGGTCCGGCGTACGGTGAGCAGAAACAATGGTCAGTTCAAAGGGGAGGTCGAGCTCTTTGAGGACATCTGCTGCCTGCCGCATGACGGGCAGGTCAGAATCGGAGCCCATGATGATGCTAATCATATGCTTTATTTAGGTAATTATTCCGGTATTGGCGCAAGCCGGCTAAATTTCGAAATCCACGCCCCGCCGCAGCAGGTCTTCGTGTTTTTCGCGGGCCAGCCTGTCGTATTTTTCTTTGTTGAACCGATAAAGTTTGGCCGGGCGGTGCGCCACGCCTTCCTGCTTACCCACTTCCTCAAGTATATCCATTTTCAGAATACGGGTACGGAAGTTGCGCTTGTTCAGCTCTTCCAGGCCGAGTACGCTTTCGTAGAGCTGTTGCAGCTGAGAGAGGGTAAAGTGCTCTGGCAACAGCTCGAAGCCGATGGGCTGATAGCGCACTTTGGCACGGAGCCGGGCGCGGGCTACCTGCAGGATTTCATCATGATCAAACGCGAGTTGGGGCAATTGGTTCAGGGCGAACCACTCTACCTTGCGGGCATCGGAAGCTGCCTTGACGGGGTGTCGGGAACGATTGACGAGCGCAAAGTAGGCAACGCTGACTACCCGGCCGCGCGGGTCCCGCCCGGGGTTGCCGAAGGTGTAAAGCTGCTCCACAAAAAGGTCCTTCACGCCGGTCTCCTCCTCCAGCTCGCGCAGAGCGGCCTGCTCAATGGTTTCATCCATGTCCACAAAGCCGCCCGGCAGCGCCCACTGCCCCTGAAAAGGGTCATTATCGCGCTGTATCAACAATACCTGCAGCCGCTGCTGATCGTCCAGTCCGAAGACGACACAGTCAACTGTCAGGGCAGGCCGGGGATAATCGTAGGTGTAGGGCATGTAGCTCGCGGATTTCCCGCGAAAGTACGAAATTTTAGAGCTTATCCGGACTATAGCTACCCGTTTAAGCCTCCACTTCTTCCATCATAGCCATTTTACGGTCGTACAGGCTTTGCGATAAGCCATGCGGGTAAGGATGAGCTGCCTTTTCGGCAAAAAGCCGCTGCTGTGCCAGGCTGTACTGCCGGACCGCTTGCAGGGCGGGAAAATCGTATACCAGCTTGCCGCCTTCAAACACAGGCTTCAGCAATTCTTCCCAGTCCCCTTCGGGCAATACCCGGAAATCCTGCGTGCGGTACTCCCACAGCCGGCTGCCCGGCACGCCATCGCGCACATCCTGAATGACATCACCAGACGGATGGCCGGCAGACATGCGCCGGAAAACTTGCTGCCGGCCTGGGTTGGATACCTTGATGGCTTCTTCCGACAGCTTAATGCGGTCTTCCCACTCGCCGTCTTCATTTTGGATAGCGGAGAGCTTATAGACTCCGCCGAGGGCCGGCTGATCGCTTGCCGTAGCCAGGCGGGTACCCGCGCCCCAAATGCTGATGGTAGCGCCCTGCTCCTTTAGTTTGCGGATGCTGTGCTCATCCAGCTCATTGCTCGCGACGATAGCAGCATTTTCAAAGCCTGCTTCGTCCAGCAACTGCCGGGCCTGTATGCTCAGGCTGGCTAAATCGCCGGAATCAAGCCGGATGCCCACCATTTCGTGGCCGGCTTCCCGCAACTGCTGCCCTGCCCGGATGGCGTTGCGTACCCCTTCGATGGTATCGTAAGTGTCCACCAGAAAAATGCAGTTGTTGGGCAGGGCGTCCGCGTAGCGCTGAAAGGCTTCCAGCTCATCCCCGAAACACATCACCCAGCTGTGGGCGTGCGTCCCCTTGACGGGAATTTTGTACAGTTGCCCGGCTTTCACGTTGGAGGTAGCGTGGCAGCCTCCCACATAAGCTGCGCGGGCTGCCGTAATAGCGCCGTCAATGCCCTGCGAGCGCCGCATGCCAAACTCCAGTACCGAATCCCCCTGTGCGGCTTGTACAATGCGGGCGGATTTCGTCGTGATGAGAGAGGAGAAGTTGACCAGCGTCAGCAGCACCGTCTCTATAAGCTGGCACTGCAGCAACGGCCCTTCCACCCTCAGCAGCGGCTGATGGGGAAAAGCTACACTGCCCTCCGGCATCGCGTAAACGCTGCAACGAAACTCCATGCGCTGCAGGTAGTTGAGAAAGCTTTCGCTGAAAAGCGCCTTGCCATTAGAACCCGTAAGCCGGCCCAGGTACTGCACATCTTCCGCGCTGAAGCGGTAACTTTGCAGAAAATCAGCCGCAAGCTCCAGCCCACTGACAATAAGGTGGTCGTGCCCGAAGGGAGGCTTGCGGTAAAATAAATGAAACGCCGCCGGCCGGTCCGCCATGCCGTTTTTCCAGTAACCGTAAGCCATAGTGAGCTCGTATAGATCGGTCATCAGCCCGAATTCGGAGCGGTAGAGCTGCTTGAGGTGTGTATTTGGCATTCTAGTTAGTTTAATTTCAAAACTAAGGTAAGCGCTTTTGGGGTCACAAGCAAGCTTTGCGGTATTTTTTCGGCCGGGACCAACCACTTTTGCCTGCAAATTGTCTTTGTGAGAGAAAAGGAAATAACATGCGGATTGTTTTTAATGTAATGGTATTCATCAGCCTGCTGGGCCCGGCTGCTGCACAATCGGGCGACTGGCAGGAGGTGCGCTCTTTTGACGGCCGCTTCCGGGTGCTCAGCCCGGGCCCGTTGACTGAAAAAACGGATACGATGACGACGCCGGTGGGGGAACTGACTTATCACACCTTTTTTTACCAGCCGGAGGAGGAACAGAAGGCGGACAATCTAATATATATGGTGTCGTACTGTGATTACCCTGAAGGAGCGCTGCACAGCGACAGTACGGAGCTGCTGCAGGAATTCTTCGATGCCACCATCGAGTCAGCCCGTTTTTCCGTCAAGGGCGACCTCATCTACGAAAGTGAGCGGAAGCTGCGCGGCTACCCCGGGCGTTTTTGGCGCATCCATTACCTGGATGGGCAGGCGGTGATTAAAACCTGGGGGCTCGTTGCCGATAACCGTTACTATTCTATACAAACGGTCACGCTGAAAAATCGCGGGCTCAACCCTTCGAGCGACCGGTTTCTGGACAGCTTCAAGGTCATTCGCCGCGAAGGCGGATAGCAGTGCGTCCACCCCAAAAGATCGGGCCCGGATTCGTGCGTTCCACTGTATCCGCCTATCTTTGAGGCGGAAAACCTAACCTTTATGTCTAAGATTGCCATTTTTCCCGGTTCTTTTGACCCGATTACGGTGGGCCATGTAGAGCTCATTCAGCGGGCACTTCCTCTTTTTGATAAAATCATCGTCGCAATCGGGGTCAACAGCCAGAAAAAGAGCCTGTTCAGCCTGGAAGACCGTATGATGTGGCTGGAAGAAGTCTTCCGGTCCGAGCCCAAAGTGCAAGTCGGCCAATTTGAAGGGCTGACCGCCCACTACGCGCAGCAGATCGGAGCGCGCTACCTGCTGCGGGGGCTGCGCAATGCCTCCGATTTTGATTACGAAAAGACGATTTCGCAGCTCAACAACATCGTGGGAGAAGGGCTGGAAACGATTTTCCTGATCAGCCAGCCTGCCTATTCGCACATCAGTTCCACGATTGTACGGGAAATCATCAAGGGAGGCGGAGACGCAAGCCCGTTTTTGCCGGAGGCACTGCATCAGGTGAAACTATAGCTTTTATTTTTTTGTCAAAAGCGGCTTTCATTTTTTGCGCGCAAATTCTTTACCTTTGCGCATGGAAACAACAAAAACAGCTCACAACAAATTTTTGTCCGAAGGGCTCACCTTCGATGACGTTCTGCTCGTTCCCGCTTACTCTGAAGTCT
>CAJXXJ010000342.1 GCA_913062745.1 uncultured Phaeodactylibacter sp. | reverse complement strand
GCAGCGGGCTCCGGGCTGAGCCGGTCCCTGTACTTTTACCGTGGCGCTTCCGTTATCGCAGACGGACAGGAAGTGCCCGTTCAGAAAATCATCGACCTGCACAGCGATCAGCCCGCCCGCCTGCAGAATGGGCCGGAAGCAGGCTACTTCCTGTTTTTGCAAGGCAAGCCCATCAACGAGCCGGTCGTGCAGCACGGCCCATTCGTTGCCAACAGCAAAGACGAAATTTTCAAAATCATGCAGGAGTACCAGGCGACCGAATTCGGTGGCTGGCCCTGGCCCCGCCCCGATCAGGTGCACGAGCGTTCGCGCGGGCGCTTCGCTAAGCACGTAGACGGACGGGTGGAAGAAAAAGGTTAACTTTCCGCAGCAGCGCTGCCGGCTTACTGCATTGCTGATGCAGCGCTGCTTTGCAAACCAAAACACCTATACCCTATGCGATGCCTATTCACTACCCTCCTGTTCTTTTCTGCCCTTTTCCTTCCGGCGCAGAAGCCAACCCTTATCATTCCCACCGGGCACGACGATAACATCAAAGTACTTCAGTACCTGCCTGGCGGCCAGTATTTCCTCAGTGGCGGTGCACAGGGTACCATCAAGCTCTGGGAAGCGGCGACCGGGAGAGCGTTTTATACTTACGCTGGCCACAGCCCGGATTCAGAAATTAGAGCTATTGCGGTATCGCCGGATAGCCGCGCCTTCGCGTCCTTCTCCTCCGGCTGGATGGTGGGCAACAAGCTTACGGTTCACAAAACATTTAGTAATGCTATACAGTGGGAGAAGGAGATGGGGGCTGCAAAGGTCAGCGCAATTGCCGTGACGGATAGCACCGTGTTACTGGCGCAGGAGTCTATGCTGGTCAGCTACCGGCTGTCCAATGGGGAGAAAATCTGGGAGCTGAAAGTTGGCGCTGCACCGCTGACTGCAATGGCGCTGCACCCGGGCCGGCAGGCGGTGATGCTCGGTGATGAATCTGGCAACTGTACAGTGGTCGACTTGGCCGGGCAGAAAAAGCTAAGTATAGAAGAGCCGTTTGGCACTGCGGTGGTTTGGCTGCAGTACGCAGAAAACGGAAAAGGCTACTACGCAGCGAGCAAAGAAGGCAAAATCTTAATGCCCGGACAAAGCAAGGCGTTGAAATTGCCAGGGCCCGGCCCGGTTTATCACATCAGCATGAGCCCGGACAACCGCTGGCTGGCAGCTATTTTCTTTAGCCCGGGGCGGGGCTGGCAGCATACCGGGAAGCCTGCTGAGGGAAAGGTTTACGAAATACAGCCTGGCCGATTGCTGGAGGCCAGAGCTCTGGAGTTAAACCCTTATGAGCCTATGATCGCCATTGATCCGGAGAGTAAGTATGTGATTCACTCCAGTAGAAAAGAAACCGGCGAGATCATCATGGAGACCCTGGATAGCGGTAAGCAGATTCAGGTATTTACCAAACATTCTGAATACGTGTCCCATTTGGAGGTGAATGAGTCTGTACTGCTAACCTTCAGCCCGGACTTTTTCGGTACCTCGCACGCCTACTTTTTGGATCGCATGCTGGTCCGCGTGTTTAAAACGGAAGTGGTGGACGGAGAACTGAATGCGGCTACTTTCACCGGTGATGGCCAGCAGGCACTGCTTGCTCAGGGGAATAACCGGGGTAATATCCGGAAATGGGACTTGATCTCCCGGGAAGTGGAAACGCTCTGTACGCTGGATATGTCTGCCACATACGTAGAAGATGCCAGAGACAGTGTATCGGCATTTGTGAGCGACGGCAACAGCATCAATCGGGTGGCCCTTGCCAGCGGAGCTGTAATAACCAGCTACGAGAGCGAGATTGTAAAGATTTCAAAGCTGCGCTACGCTCCCGAAACTCAACGGTTGGCTGCAACCGGTAGAAACGGAACGGCAGTCTGGAATGCAGAAAACGGAGCATTGATCAAATTTATTCCTCAGGAGAACTCCCCGGTGACTCCTATCGCTACATTTTCTGCAGACGGAAGGAAACTCCTCGCTTCCAACAGTGAAAAATCTGTTTCAATATGGGATTTAGACAGCCTGAGGGAATCGGGGCCGTACCTGCATAATGCGGTTATTTCCGCCGCCGCTTTCAGCCCCGATCAACAATACTTTGTGCTCGGAGATGAGGCGGGTGAGATCCACCAGTGGGATATAGAAAACGAGAATAAAGGCAGAGCCCTGGAAGGCCATCGAAAGGAAGTACTGTCTCTGGCGTTTAGCACGGATGGCAGCCGCATGTTCAGCAGTAGCCTAGACCGGACTATCCGGGTATGGGACATGGACAAAGGCAACGAACTCGGGCAGATCATCAACTGGGATGACGAGGAATGGGTAGTGAGCACTCCGCAGGGCTTGTACGATGCTTCCGCCGGTGCGATGGAGCGCATGTACTATATTTCTCCTGACCCCGGCAATGACAGCCTGGAAGTGATTGCGCTACAACAGCTTTCCGAAGGCTTTTATGACCCCGGGCTTTTGCAAAAGCTTCTTATCCCGGAAGTGCCGCTGCTGAGCGTAAAAACAGACCTGGAAGACGTTAAGCTCTTCCCAAAAGTCTCCGGAAGCATCCGGGGAGATCAATTGCTGCTGCGGCTGGAGGAGCGGCAGGGCGGCATCGGGCGGGTTAGCCTGTTCCTCCATCAGAAAGAGCTGGAGTACGACCTGAACGAGAGAAACCGGCTTAAAAAGCAGGAAGACGGTGTCTATACGACGGAGTATGATTTGGCAGACTATATCGGTTTCCTGTGGGCACACCCCGATAGCACCAACTTCATCAGCGTGGAAGTGACAGGAGAGGACCGGGAGTTGAGCAGCTCAAGAAAAAGCTGGGTATACGAACGCCATCGGTCCAAAGGGCTGGGCGGAGCTGATCAGGGAAGTGAGGAGGAGGACAGCGGGCCCATTGAGCCTCGCCTTTTCATTATTGCAGTGGGTACCTCTGATTACGAAGGCAGTAAGCTGGACCTCAGCTATCCGGACCGGGATGCCGCTTATGTAGCTACTGCCCTGTTCAATACCGGCAGGCGCCTTTTTAATGAAAGAGTCACCGCCTACGCACTGACCACAAAGAGCGTTGAGTTGGCAGATACCCTGGCAATCAGCCACTTTTCCCCTTCCAAAGACAGCATCGAATGGGCTTTTAAAGAGGTGGAAAAAACAGCACAGCCTGAAGATATTGTAGTGGTTTATTTCTCTGGCCACGGCATCTCCGGAGAGTACGATAATGAAGACATTGAGTTTTACTATCTGACCTCCGCTATCGAATCCGCAGATGATGTAAAAAGAAGCCGGTTGCGCAAAAATCATACCGTATCCTCAGCGGAGCTTACAGCGTGGCTGAACGGCATCAAGGCCCAGAAGCAAGCTTTAATTCTTGACGCATGTTACTCCGGCGCAGCAGTTGACCTGATGAGTGAAGTAAGAGGGAAAAACCTCACCGTCTCCCAGGTAAGAGCCTATGAACGCATGCGGAACCGCGCTGGCCTGTTCCTACTCTCGAGCAGTACAGCTGATAAAGAAAGCTACGAATCCTCTACGTTTGGAAACGGGCTGCTGACTTACGCCCTTTTGTCTGGCATGCGGGGCGAAGGCGACGTCCTCGATGATGAAAAGTATATTGATATTGTCAAGCTCTTCACCTCAGTACGGGACCGGGTGCCTGTCCTGGCCAAAAGTATCAGAGAGGCACAAACGCCCACTCTAAAGTTTCCCGGTGCCGCCTCCGGCGTCCTCATTGGCCAGTTTGGGACAGACGCAGAAGTGCCGATCGGCATTGCGAAGCCCCCCTTGCTGCGCCCGGTGTTTCAGCTTGCCGATGGCTACGGGGACCCGGTAGGCATCAATTCCCTCATGGAACAGATGCTCAAAGAGGAATCAGGCAGGGGCAGCAGGGCGCAGTGGGCTTACAAAGACCTGTACTACGCTAAAGACTGCTATATGCTTGCTGGCCGGTACGCCGAAGAAGGAGAAGAGATTGCCGTAAGCGCAAAGCTTTTTTATAACAAAAGCGAGGTCCATAGCTTTGAGTGCCGGGTCAAACGGGATCGGCTTTCGTCCCTGGATAATATGGTGAAAAAAGAATTGGCTAAATTTTTCGAGTCCCGCAACCTTTGATCATTCCCGATCCGGAAAATACTGCTGCATCAGAGCCTGATAGCCGGGCTCTGATTGCAGCGCGGACAAGCCGGAGTCGTTTTTCAGCGCTTCGTAATCGTCGTATCCGGTGCTCAGTAATTGCCTGATGGTTTCCGTTGCGGCTTCGTTTCTACCCAGCTGCAGCAGGCAGTACGCTTTGTCCCGGTAGCCAACCTTCTGCTCAGGATAGTGCCGGATCATCGTATTTAGCACCGGCAGTGCCTTTTCGTATTCCGACTGAGTGCTGTAGATCAACACGGCATTTTGCAGCGCGTAGAAGGAAGTGGAGTCTGCCTCTAAAGCTGCCAGAGTGCTGCTCAGTGCCGCTTCCTGATTGCCCATCTGTATATGGAGATAAGTCTCCAGGTCATAACCGTAGGCTTGATCCGGTTCCAGCTCCTGAAAGCGGCCCAGCAGCTCCAGCGCCTGTGGGAAAAGCGCTTCGTCATCCGCATAAACGGAAGCCAGGTTATAGTACGCATCCGCAAAGGAGGAGTCGGCCTCCAGTGTTTTTTGGTAAGAAGCCACCGCAGCTTCCGGCTCTGCATTTTCCTCATAGAGTACTCCCAGGTTGTAGTGGGCAAGAGCCAGGCTGCTGTCCCGGCTCAGGGCTTGCAGGTACATCTCTTTGGCCAGCTCGTACTGGGATTGCCGTTGGTAGGTAGCGCCCAGGTTGGTGAGTACCAGGCCCCAGGTTGGCGCCAGGGCATTAGCCCGCTGGAAATGAAAAATCTCCTGGTCCGTTTGCTTCAAATCCCGGTAAAGCAAGCCCAGTTCATTGTGCACATGCGGTGCCATAAAATTG
>CAJXXJ010000341.1 GCA_913062745.1 uncultured Phaeodactylibacter sp. | reverse complement strand
GGGTCAAAACGATAACGCCCGATCCTAAAGTCCGCTACAGCGCTCCCGGCCTGCGTACGCCGCAGTACTGCTCTGATGCGTGCCACCAGCTCCTCTTCGTCTACCGGCTTGATGATATAATCGTCTGCGCCCAGCTGAAAGCCCCGCAGCCGGTCAGCCTTCAGTGCGCGGGCCGTCAGGAAAATAACCGGCTGCTGCGGTGCCTTCAGCCGAATATCGCGCGCCAGCTCGAAGCCATCCCGGTCGGGCAGCCGCACATCAAGCAGACAGAGGTCGAAGGGGTATTTGCGAAAGCGCGCCAGCCCGTCGGCCCCTTTAGCCTGCCAGTCCACTCCGAAGCCATTCAGCTCCAGGTACTCTTTGAGCGCAAAGCCCAGCGTGGGTTCATCTTCTACTAAAAGTATCCGTTCCATAGCTATTTGATTGGTCTGGGTAATGCAGCGGATTGAGCAGCAGAGCGACGCACCATCGGCAGGCGGAGCAGGAAAACACTGCCCTCGGTACCGCTGCGTTCCACCTTCAGCGCTCCGCCGTGCAGCCGGGCCACCTGCCGGGCGTAGCTGAGCCCCAGCCCAAAGCCTGCCGCTTCCCGGGAGCTCGCTCCCCGGTAAAATTTTCTAAATATGCGCTTTTGCTCCCGTGCTGGTATGCCGGGCCCGTTATCCTGTACGCGGATGTCCAGCCACTTGCCGGCTGCCTTTACGGCAAAGGTGACAGCAGGCGGTTGCCCGCCGTAGCGAAGAGCGTTGTCCAGCAGGCTTGCCAAGGCATTGCTCAGGTGCTCCGGATCGGCCTGCAGCTGTAAGGCTTCCGGCGAGGCATCGTAACAAAGCCGGCCACCGGCCTCTTTGATCCGCTGCTCAAAACCAGTAAGCAGAGGCTGCAGTACCCCCGGCAGCCCGATCACTTGCAGCTGCAACTGATAACGGGGGTGCTCCAGGCTGGCGAGCTCCAGAATCTGGTGGACCTGCCCTTTAAGCCGGGTATTCTCCTGTTCCACCCGCTGCAGGTAGTCTTCTGCTTTGGTATACTGCTGCTGTTCCAGCGCTTTCCGCAGTAAGCGGCTCAGCAGGCTGATGGAGAAAACCGGCGTTTTCATTTCGTGCGTCAGGTGGTTGATAAAATCGTTCTTGATACCCACCAGCCGCCGCTGCCGCCGTACGCTGCGCATCAATAACACGAAACCAATAAGGAGTAAGGCCACAAAGCCCAAGGCAGCCCAGAGCAGGCCCGACAAGCGCTCGAGCACAATGGGCAAGAGGGGAGGCAACTGCCACTGCAGGAAAAGCTCACAGGAGCAGCGCTGTTCCAGCGGGCCCAGCAGCCGGTGCGTGTAGGTGCGGTAAGCCGTCTCCGGGCCCGGGTCATAAGCCTCATCGCCCAGTAGGGGCTCATGCGGGCGGCCTTCGCTCAGCCGCAGCGCAAAACCGGTAGGCAGCCCCCGCTGTCTGAGCTCGCGGGAAAGTAAGCCCCGAAGCTCCTCCCGCACCGTTGCCTGCAGGCTATCGGGGATGGCCTGAGCCCACCGTTGGCCAGCCTGCAATTCAACAATCGCATTGCTTAGGGCTGGTTCGTCTTCCAGTTGGTTCACCACCGCGGCCATAGCCTGACGAACCTCGCGGTCGAGCTGCTGTTTCTCCAATACCAGCCCCATCTTCAGCCACTGATACTGAAGCAAACCAAGGCCGGAAAGGCCGATAAGGACCAGAATGATGGGCCAGTAATTGCGCATGCTTTGAAAATACGGCTTTCACTGCATACGGACTGCCAGCGGCCGGGCATTTAACCTTATATTTACATTTGGCATTCTGCCCGCAGCGCATTCCGATTTTACATTTTTTCTCCCTATGTTTGTTGGCATCGGCGGGCTGAGTAGCACGCTGCCACCGCACCCTAATACAGATCGAAAGACTACCTCCAACATGAGAAACCGAGTTGTCATCGAAAATGTCCGCCCGGAAGTTGACCAGGGCACCCATTTCATCAAGCGTATCCCCGGCGAGCTGGTCACCGTCACCGCAGCAATATTTGGCGACGGGCACGACCACGTGCGGGCCTCCCTGCTCTACCGGCACGAAAAGCAGAAGCGCTGGAGCGAAGTATTCATGCAGGAAAGCCTGAACGACGAGTGGGCTGCCAGCTTCCGCGTCGAAGAGAAAGGGTTTTACCACTACAAAATTGCCGGCTGGATTGACCACCTGCTGCACTGGTACGACGGTTTCCTCAAAAAGCAGGAGGCCGGCCAGGATATGAAAGTAGAGCTGCAGATCGGTGCTAAACTGCTGCGGCAAACCGCTGAGGGCTACCCCAAATCCAAAGCGGATGACCTGTTATCTATGGCAGATGAGCTGGAAGCCGAAGGGCAGTACGATGCGGCTGTACAGCGTGTGCTCAGCCCGGGCTTTAAGCAGATTGTGGAATCCACCCCGATGAAGCAGTTCGAAACGGTCTACGACCATAACCTGCGGGTACGGGTAGGCTGGGAAAAAGAAATGTTCAGCACCTGGTACGAGGTCTTTCCGCGCTCCACCTCACAACGGCCGGGCAAGCCAGGCACTTTCAAAGATGTGGAGGCGCTGCTGCCGCGGGTAGAAGAGATGGGGTTCGATGTGCTCTACCTGCCGCCTATCCACCCCATCGGTAAAGTCAACCGAAAGGGCAAAAACAACAGCACCAACGCCGGCGAAGGCGAACCGGGGTCTCCCTGGGCCATCGGCAGCGACGAAGGCGGGCACAAGGCAGTGCATCCGGAACTCGGCACCCTGGAAGATTACCAGTCCCTGATCGCAGCCGCCAAAGAGCGCGGCATTGATATTGCGTTCGACCTGGCGTTCCAGTGTGCACCAGACCACCCTTACATCAAGGAGCACCCCGAATGGTTCCTCTGGCGCCCGGACGGTACGATCGCTTACGCGGAAAACCCGCCCAAGAAATACCAGGATATCGTACCGATCAATTTCGAGACGGAAGACTGGAAAAACCTCTGGGAGGAGCTTAAGAGTGTTATCCTGTACTGGTGCGAGGCCGGCGTGCGCATCTTCCGCGTCGACAACCCGCATACCAAGCCTTTCCGTTTCTGGGAATGGGCCATCGCTGAGGTGCAGAAGGAATATCCGGATACCATCTTCCTGTCGGAGGCTTTTACCCGCCCGAAAATCATGGCGGAGCTCGCAAAGGTCGGTTTTAATCAATCCTACACCTACTTCACCTGGCGCAATACCCGGGCGGAGCTGGAGGAGTACATGACGGAGCTTACCCGGACGGAGTTGCGGGACTATTTCCGCCCCAATTTCTGGCCTAATACGCCGGATATCCTGGCGTACGAGCTGATGAACGCCGGGCCGGGCACTTTTGCCAAGCGCTTTGTACTGGCTGCCACCTTGTCCTCCAGTTATGGCATGTACGGCCCCTCCTATGAATTTATGGAAAACACGCCAAACACCAACGGCAAGGAAGAATACCTCAACTCAGAAAAGTACGAAACCCGCTTCTACGACTGGAGCCACCGCAACCGTTTGACCGACCTGATCACTAAGGTGAACCACATCCGCAAGGCACAGCCGGCACTGCAGGATACCTGGAATATTCACTTCACCCGCACCGATAACGAAGCGCTGATGAGCTACATCAAGCTCACCGATGACCGCAGTAATATCATCTGGTGCATCGTCAATTTTGACGTTAACCACCGGCAGAGCGGCTTCACGGAAGTGCCCAAGCAGCTGCTCGGCATCGACGGCAACGTCAACCTGAAGGTAACCGACCTGCTGACGGGTGATACTTACCACTGGTTCAACGAGTGGAACTATATAGAGCTGAATCCGGATCATACGCCGGCGCACATTTTCCTGGTGGAGTGGAATAACCGCCACTAGGTTATGGCGGAGCTACTAACGCTCAGCGGCGGGCAGGCTGCACCATACGTGGAAGAGCTGGCACGGCTGCGCATTGCGGTGTTTCGGGAGTACCCGTACCTGTACGAGGGAGATATGGCGTACGAAACAGCCTACCTCGATACCTTCCTGCAGGCACAGGACAATGTACTGATACTGGTGCGCGAGCAGGAGCGCATCGTAGGTGCAAGTACGGGCCTGCCGATGGTGGAAGAAACCGACAACATCAAGGAGCCGCTCATTGAGGCCGGCTACAATATCCAACGGGTATTTTACTACGGAGAGTCCGTTTTGCTGCCCGAATACCGGGGGCAGGGCTGGGGTAAAGCATTCTTTGCCGAACGGGAGCGCTTTGCCCGGTCACTCGGCCGTTTTGACACCCTCACTTTCTGCGCGGTGGAGCGGCCGGAGGGCCATCCGCTTCGCCCGGCCGGGTATCAACCGCTCGACCCGTTCTGGAAACAGCAAGGCTTTGAGCCTACCAGCCACTTCTGCTACATCCGCTGGCAGGAAAGAGGCGAAACGGAGGAAAAGGCGAAGCCGCTGCGGTATTGGGTGAAGGGGTAAGGGTCCAAGTTCCAAGTGCTTCAAGTGCCTGGCCGCCCATGCTGCTCCCGCCACTGGCAGAGCGCGGCGATATCTTCCGGGCTGGTACGGCAGCAGCCGCCGATCATTTGTGCCCCGGCTTCCACCCACTGTTGTGGCCAGTCACCGAAGCCGCGGGGGGCCCGGCTTTCGGGTATCCAGCAGCGATTTTTTGCGTCCCAGCCTTCACCGCTATTGGGATAAGCCAGCAGCGGCAGATCTGTCACGGCAGACAGGCGGCGGAGCAGTCCGTTGATGTATCCGGGCGGAGTACAGTTGATGCCGAGTGCGGCCACCTGAGGATGGCCGCTGAGCAGATGCCCAACCTCCTCTATCTGCGCTCCGGCGCTGATGCGGGCTTCATCCCGGGCGGAAAAGCTGAACCACGCCTGTTGTTCCGGATAATATTCCAAAAGGCGGAGCAGTGCTTCGGCTTCGCGCAATTCGGGTAATGTCTCGAAGGCGATCAGG
>CAJXXJ010000340.1 GCA_913062745.1 uncultured Phaeodactylibacter sp. | reverse complement strand
CGGTATGATGTCCTTAAGCGCATTTGAGCGCAAAAGTAGGCACGCCAAAGGATTATTAGCAGTATATTCGGTTAAATTTTCAGACGGGCTTGCGAGCCATTATCCAGGGCTTGGCGCACCTGCCTGATCGCTCTTTTCAAATTACTGGGCCCCAACGGTTAAACTTTCCATACTTTCAACAAATTTACATTCGTGAAAATGAAGCCAATCTTTCAATTTTTGCTGTTCGCCCTGCTGCTCCAATCGTGTGGCAGCAAAACAGCAAGTACAACAGAAAAGCCAATGAGCAGGATGTTTGAAAAAAATGATATTGCCCAACCCGTAGCCGCTAAAAAACCGAAGGAGCTGACCATCCACGGCGATACCCGCGTGGACCCGTACTACTGGCTCAATCAGCGGGAAGACGAAGAAGTGCTGAGCTATCTGCGCGCTGAGAATGACTACAAAGACCAGATGATGAGCCACCTGAAGGGCTTTCAAAATACCCTATTTGAGGAAATCAAAGGCCGCATCAAGCCGGATGACGAGTCGGTGCCCTTCAAAGACAATGGCTACTACTACCTGACGCGCTACGAAAAGGGCAAAGAATACCCCATCTACTCCCGTAAGAAGGAGAGCCTGGAGGCTAGGGAAGAAATCATGCTGGACGCAAATGTGCTGGCCGAGCCCTACGCCTATTATGCCGTGGGCGGCCGCAGCGTAAGCCCGGACAATAAGCTCCTTGCTTATGGAGAAGATACCCTGAGCCGCCGCATCTACACCCTGCGCTTCAAAAACCTGGAAACCGGTGAGATGCTGGAGGATGAAATCCCCGGTACAACGGGCAGCGCCGTATGGGCCAACGACAATAAGACTGTTTTCTACGTGCTCAAAGACCCGACTACCCTGCGCAGCTTCCGCATTATGCGCCACCGCCTCGGCACTCCGGTTGCAGAAGATGCAGAGGTGTATACCGAGGAAGATGATACCTACATCTCTTTCGCCTACAAGACCAAGTCTGACAAGTACATCGTCATCGGTTCATATGCCACGCTCAGTCAGGAGTTCCGCGTACTGAACGCAAACGAACCGGAAGGTAAATTCCGGGTGATCCAGCCACGGGAGCGCGAACTGGAGTACGACATTGCCCACTTTGAAGATAAATTCTACATCCGTACCAACCTCGATGCAAAGAACTTCCGGCTGATGGTCTGCCCGGAAGATGCTACGGGCAAGGAAAACTGGAAGGAAGTAATCCCGCACCGCCCGGACGTGCTGCTGGAAGACGTCGATATTTTTCAGGATTACCTCGTGCTTTCGGAGCGTAAAGCCGGCATCACGCAGCTACGCATACGCCCGTGGGAAGGGGAGGAGCACTACATTGACTTTGGCGAGGATGCATACATGGCCTATACGGCCACCAATCTGCAGTTTGACACCAAGCTTCTGCGCATCGGTTATACTTCACTGACTACGCCGAATACGGTATACGACTATAATATGGCAACCCGTGAATTTACCCAGCTCAAGCAGCAGGAGGTCATGGGCGGCTTCAACCCGGAGGACTACGAATCGGAGCGCATCATGGCCAAAGCGCGCGATGGGGTAGAAGTGCCGGTTTCCATCGTTTACCGCAAGGGCTTCCAAAAAGACGGGCAGCAGCCCCTGCTCCTTTACGGTTACGGTTCCTACGGCAATAGCATGGACCCCTACTTCAGCCCGGTGCGCCTCAGCCTGCTCGACCGGGGCTTTGCCTTTGCTATCGCCCACATCCGTGGTGGCGAGGAGATGGGCCGGCAGTGGTACGAAGACGGCAAGCTGCTGAAAAAGAAAAACACCTTCTACGATTTTATCGACTGTGCTGAATACCTCATTGCTGAAAAATATACCGGCAAGGGGCATCTGTACGCCATGGGCGGCAGCGCGGGCGGTCTGCTGATGGGTGCTGTGATCAATATGCGCCCGGACCTGTGGAGCGGGGTTATCGCTGCGGTTCCTTTTGTAGATGTGGTCACGACGATGCTCGACGAGTCGATTCCGCTTACTACCGGTGAGTACGACGAGTGGGGCAACCCGAATGACCCGGAGTACTACGCTTACATCAAGTCCTACTCTCCCTACGATAATATTGAAGCTAAAGACTACCCGCCTATGATGGTCACTACCGGCCTGCACGACTCACAGGTGCAGTACTGGGAGCCGGCCAAGTGGGTAGCCCGCCTGCGGGAAGTACGCACGGACCGCAACCCCTTGTTGCTGCACACCAATATGGAAACCGGGCACGGCGGTGCTTCCGGGCGGTTTGAGCGGTACAAAGAAGTGGCTATGGAATATGCCTTTTTACTGGACCTGGAAGGAAAGGCTGCGGTGGAGCAATAAGCTTTAGCCGGAAAGCTCCTGCTTCCGGTAGGCCTGCACAAAAGCGATGGCGTCCGGAAAAAAGCGGTTGAATTCTTCGTTGAGCGCCGGGAACTGCTCCACCAGGCTGTCTACAGCACGG
This sequence comes from uncultured Phaeodactylibacter sp., assembly GCA_913062745.1. Taxonomy (GTDB): domain Bacteria; phylum Bacteroidota; class Bacteroidia; order Chitinophagales; family Saprospiraceae; genus Phaeodactylibacter. The sequence goes on along the minus strand of CAJXXJ010000340.1, from coordinate 2,471 downwards.
TCGAGCAGTTCCGGTTTGCTCGTGCGGCGGCGCATCCGCCGAAAGGTATACGCGATACCGTTGTGCGTGCTGTAGGTTTCCAGCCAGTTATCCGCAATCATCTGCGGGACATAGTCCTTCACCGGGTGTGGCATCAGGTGCAGGTGCGCCTGCAGCCTTTGGTAAACGGTCTGTATAAATACCGGCAGCGGCTCTTCTGAGTAGCGGTTCCAATTAACAGTCAGCAGGTAATCATAGAAAACATCCACGATCACCGGGGCATACTTGGAGTGCCGCTCATACAGCCTGCGGACGCCCTTCAGCACTTCCGGGTGCTGGTCGGTGTAAGAGTCAATCTGCCGGTGCAGCTGTACGCCTTCCTGTACGCGCCTGGGCAAAGCCGGCAACTGACTGTTGCGGAGGTAGTCGCCCAGGAAATTGCCTATCATGAGCGGCTCATCATCGAAGGAAAGAAAAAAATGAGCTAGAAAATTCATTACGGTGGATACAAACCGGGGCGCGGAAAAGTTCTTACGGGCGCGGCCCTTCCTCTGCCACGGTAGCAGCAGGCGAGCCGAGAAGCTCCTGCAGAGATTCCGGCAGGTACTGCAGCAGGCTGACATCGCTGCCGTAGGTAAAGTAACCAATCAGCAGCAGGTGGAACAGCAGCGTGATGAAAAAAGCTTTGGTCCGGGTAAGACGGGCCCGGCGGATGGATCGACGATAATAGTGCATAGCCATTGGGTTTTGGTCCGAATTATGTTTCTGAAACGGAGGCCGGCACCAAATTAGTATAAGCAGAGCCACGCTAACGTATTTTTAACGCTGCCTGCTAAGGCTTAAAGTTTATCGAGGTGGTGGTGGAAGTATCCCGACAGCACTTCCAGCCCCCGGTCAAACTGCAGATTGTTATTGATGATAATATCGGCTTCCTCCATGTACGGGCGGATGTAGCGCTCGAAGGTAGGCAGCACATGGTGCTCATAGCGGTACAGCACATCTTCCAGCGGGTAATTGCGCTCGAGCTGATCCCGCTTGATGCGCCGGATCACCTTTAAGTTTTCTTTAGCATACAGAAAAATCCGCAGGTCGATTAGCTGCCGGATTTCCGGGAAGTGAAAAATAAACAAGCCTTCCACCAGCAGAATGGGCGCCGGCCGGAAACGCAGCTGCTTAGGCGTAACCTTCGGGTTGTTGAACGTATACTCCTCGCGTTCCACATCCGAGCCTTTCATCAGGCGCTCGATGTCTTTTGCGAAAGCAGTGCCATCGATGGCATCTGGAAGGTCAAAGTTTTCCACTCCTTTATCATCGCGGAACTGCTCTTCGATGGGCCGGTAGTAATCATCCTGGGAGAGCACGCAGATTTGCCCGTCGTCAAAGGAGGACCTCAGGCGCCGTATAAAGCTCGTCTTGCCAGAGCCGCTCCCTCCGGTGATGCCAACAATAAGTGGTTTTGCCATAAAACGTTACAGGTTTGCGCAAAAGTAGAAAACTTGCACTGAATAGCCCGAACGCCCGCTGTGAAATAAATTTTGTTACTTTTGGACCGCTAACACAATAGGGCAATCATGGACTTTGCAATTGGGCTACTACGCGCTGCTTTGGGAGTGGCGGTTCTTCTTTTGGTCTGTTACCTGCTGAGCGCTAACCGCCGCAGAATTGACTGGCGGCTGGTGGGTACCGGGCTGGCGATGCAAATCATCCTGGCTATCGCTATCCTGAAGATCCCGATTGTCAAAAAAGGCTTCGATTACGTGGCCAGTTTCTTCGTCGTAGTCCTCGACTTTACGGAAGCGGGGGCAGACTTCGTGCTCGGCGACTGGCCGGGCATGGTGCAACTGCCGGACCCCTCCGGAGACGGCGTGATTACTGTTGGCTATATTTTTGCCTTCAAGGTACTGCCGACTATCATCTTTTTTTCAGCCCTGTCTTCCGTGCTCTACTACCTCGGCATTTTGCAAATTATCATTAAAGGGTTTGCCTGGGTGATGACTAAGGTCATGCGCCTGACGGGCGCGGAAAGCCTGGCGGCTGCCGCAAATGTCTTCATCGGGCAGACCGAAGCCCCGCTCGTGGTCAAACCGTATCTGGAAGGCATGTCGCGCTCAGAAATCCTTTGCCTGATGACCGGAGGCATGGCTACCATTGCCGGCGGAGTTTTCGCCGCTTACGTCGGTTTTCTGGGGGGCTCCGACCCAGAGACCAAACAACTTTTTGCCACCCACCTGCTCACCGCCTCCATCATTTCTGCCCCTGCGGCCATCGTAGCGGCCAAGATGCTGTTTCCGGAAGAGCGCGAGGTAGATCTGGAGCATCAAAAACTGGATATCCCGCGGCAGGACGTAGGCAGCAATCTGCTCGATGCTATTTCCCGGGGCACCACCGACGGGCTGAAGCTGGCCGTCAACGTGGGCGCAATGCTGCTGGTATTCACGGCTTTCATCTCTATGCTCAATTACATTTTCATCAACTTCATTGGCGGACCTACC
>CAJXXJ010000339.1 GCA_913062745.1 uncultured Phaeodactylibacter sp. | reverse complement strand
AAGCTGGGCAAAAACGGCATCGAGCAAATCATCGAGCTTGACCTGAACGATGACGAGAAAGCACTGCTGAACACTTCCGCAGAGCACGTACGCGCGGTGATGAAAGTTTACGACGACATGGACATCTAAGCTTTCGCTAAAAGCGCACAAACGGAAATCCCGAACTCTGGCTGCGGCCGGGCTTCGGGATTTTTGTTTGGAACAGGCCGGGCAATTCCCACCCTGTGGCAATTGTCTGCTTTGAGCGTCAACTTTGACAAACATTTTTTGTTAATTAGCTATCATAACCTGATCAGACATGGCGAACGAAAGGCAATTGGATGATGAGCTGTTGCAGATGATGCAGACGAACGAAGGAAAAAGCCTCTATGAGCTATCCTTTGACAAACCCGTACTGCTGGTATTCCTGAGGCACTTCGGCTGTACCTTCTGCCGGGAAGCGCTGTCCGATATCGCGGAGCAGTGGGAAGAAATTGAAAAAGCAGGCTCCCGGCTTGTATTTGTGCATATGACTTCCGACGAAGTGGCCGAGCGCTACTTCAACCGCTATAAGCTGGAAGGGGTGCCGCACATTAGTGACCCGGACTGCAAATTTTACGCTTCCTTCGGGCTGGTGAAGGGCAATTTTACCCAACTCTTCGGGCTGCAGTCCTGGATACGCGGCTTTTCCGCCGGCGTGGTCTCCGGGCATGGCGTAGGCCCACAGCTGGGCGACGGCTTCCAAATGCCGGGCGCATTCGTCATTCAGGACGGGCAGATTAAGAATAGCTTTATCCATAAGCTGGCTTCTGACCGCCCGGACTACATCGATCTGGTCAAGTGTTGCGAGGTGGAGGGAGAGGCCTGAACCCACTAAACTTTTCGGGAGCTCGCCCCCTTGTACAATTAGTATATTCTTCCGCATCAAAAATGGTTGCCAAGCATGATCGGCTGGAAATTTTCTGAATACGTACCCGGACAGGAAGGCGGTGCAAGCTTTGATAAACTGCTGAAGCTCTTTCAGGAGTTGCTGGTGCATACCTCCGGCGATGTAAGCGAGGCACTGTCCTGGCTGACTGAGCTGGACCGCGAGTACGGCCTGACGGATGAGAACTACGGTATGGCAGACTTCATACAGGACCTCATCGATAAAGGCTACATCCAGCAAAACAGCCCCACCGACGCCAACTTTTCTCCTTCCGCGAAGATGGAAATCGCCTTGCGGCAAAAAGCCCTCGAAGACATCTTCGGCGATATGAAAAAGACCAAACGCGGCAATCACGATACCAAGTTTGGCGGCAAAGGCGATGAGGCGACCTCCGAATTGCGCCCGTATCAGTTCGGTGACCGGCTCGACCGCCTGGCTATTTCCGAAAGTATCCGCAATTCGCAGATCAACCACGGCATCGATGACTTTATGCTGACCCACGATGACCTGGAAGTCCGCGAAACCCTCTATCAGGCACAGATGAGCACTGTGCTGATGATCGATATTTCCCACTCCATGATTCTGTACGGGGAAGACCGGATTACCCCGGCCAAGAAAGTAGCGATGGCCCTTTCGGAGCTCATCACCACCCGCTACCCGAAGGATACGCTGGACGTCCTCGTATTTGGCAATGATGCCTGGCAGATTGAAATCAAGGACCTGCCGTATCTGGAAGTGGGCCCCTACCACACCAATACCGTTGCCGGCCTGGAGCTGGCTATGGATATCATCCGCCGCCGGAAGAACCCGAACAAACAGATCTTTATGATCACGGACGGTAAGCCGACCTGCATCAAAAAGGGTAAGCGCTACTACAAAAACAGCTTCGGGCTGGACCGCACTATCGTCAACCGCACGCTCAACCTGGCACAACGCTGCCGCAAACTGAATATCCCGATCACCACCTTTATGATTGCCCGGGACCCCTACCTGATGAACTTTGTGGAGCAGTTTACCCGCGCCAACAACGGCAAAGCCTTCTACAGCAGCCTGAAGGGGCTGGGAGAGTTCATCTTTCAGGACTACAAGAACAATAAGCGTAAACGCCACCGCTAATTTTAAGAGAACCATAAGAATAGTCTCCTCCCTTTATCCGTTAAGAGAGGAAAAAACAGGTCTATGAAGCCGCTACTGCTTTTGCTCTGCAGCCTTGCGCTGTCCGTTACGCCACTTTTTGCCCAGGATTCCGATATCGCCGCTGAGGATTTGGCCTTTTTGCAGGAAATGGAAGACACCGTGGCGCTGCTGGCCTACGCAGTTATCAATGATTCCCTGCCGGAGCACCGCTTCGGCGCCTGCCGCGAGATGATCCCCCGCCTGGTAAAAGCGCTGAAAGTCAAAAACTCTTTCCAGTATCCCTTTGAACAGCTCAAGTCTGTTTCCATACAGTATCCACAGGATAGCAGTTTCCGGATTTTCACCTGGCAGCTGTACGTAGAGGAAAATGAATACCGCTACTACGGCACCATACAGATGAATACGCCGGAGCTCAAGCTGTACCCGCTCGTGGACCGCTCCTTCGAGGTCATGGTGCCCGAACAGGAACAGCTGGAGGCGGACAATTGGTACGGTGCTGTGTATTATAACCTGATGCAGGCAGACGGGCCCGCCGGGCGGTATTACCTGCTCTTCGGCTTCGATGGGCATGAGTTGTTCCGCAAGCGCAAGCTGATTGATGTGCTCCGTTTTGGGGAAGACGGCGAGCCGATATTCGGTGCGCCGGTATTTGTACACGGCCCCAATCAGGTCAAGCACCGCGTACTGCGCGAATACTCCGCAGAAGTCAGCACCCGCCTCAACTACGATGAAATGCTGGGCTCGATTGTCTTTGACCACCTCATCCCCCGGGACGGGCCCTACGGCGAAGGCACTACCTACTACCCGGATGGCAGCTACGAAGGCTACCGCCTTTCCGCGGACGGGCTGTGGGTACACCAGGAAAAGCTGTTCAACCAGGTATCAGACGAAGCTCCGACACCAGCGCCTATCCTCGACCGCCGCGAGCGGGATATTTTTGGCAGAAAAGGAAATTAGTGAATCCAAACGAACAACATCTTACCGTACAGCGTACGGCTCGCTATTATACTATTGGCGAGCCCGGCCCGGAAGTGGCGCACTGCATTATTGCCTGTCATGGGTACGGTCAGCTGGCCGGGCATTTTATCCGTAAATTTGACCGCCTGGCCCATCCAAGCCGGCTGATTGTAGCGCCGGAAGGTTTGTCCCGCTTTTACTGGCAGGGTCTGGCCGGGGAAGTCAAAGCCAGCTGGATGACCCGGGAAGACCGGCTGTCAGAAATTGCCGATAATGCAGCTTACCTCAGCCGGCTTTACCAGGAAGTTGTCCCCAGGCTGCACCCGGAGGTGCGGGTTACCCTCTTCGGTTTTTCGCAGGGCTGCGCCACACAGGTGCGCTGGGTGATGGAGGATTTTCCGGAATTCGACAATCTCGTTCTCTGGGCTGGCACTTTGCCGGAAGACCTCGACTATAAGCCTGCAGAAAGTTACTGGGCCTCCAAAAGCCTCTACTTTGCCTACGGGCACGACGACCCCTTCCTCAACCCGGAACGGCTCGTGCAACACCGCAGCCTGCTGGCACGCGCCGGCCTGCTGTTTGAAGAAATAGAATACCAGGGGAAACACAGCGTGCCCCGGGAAGCTGTGGCGGAGCTGATCGAAAAGTTGGAACGCAAAGCGTAGAGCCCGCTTGCGCAAAAAAACAAACCGCCAGGAAGGGGATTACCCCTCTGGCGGATTGTCGGGAAAGCAAATCTGTATATCTTAGAGGGCTAATAGCCCGTTCATTTTTGTGATATTATAAAAGTCTTGCTTTTCCAGTCTATTCCCAAACGGATGTAGCAGATGGGGCAGTTTTTGTAGCAGAGAGTGCAGATATGCGAATCAGTAAAGGCCAGGCAGAGTGGTTTCAGTTATTGCGTAAGGATGTGATACAGCACCTGGGCTTCGGCCTGGGGGTGCTCATCGTCGTGTTTTGCTTCTTTTCCGTGCACGCCTGGTATCAGGGCAAGGTCGAATTGCTGGATACCTTCGATTATCAGCGGGAGGCGTTCTGGAAAGTTTTTCGCGAAGCGCTGGGCTATACGTTGCTCATGGGCCTGCCGGTCTACTTCAACCTCTTTTTCGTTTACCAGGGCCGCTTCCAGGACTTTTTGCGGGGGCGCATCATCGCGGATGCTAAGCTGAAAGGCTGGTCTTTTTACCTCTTCCTGCTGCTGAGCTTTATCACTGCCCTGCTATTCTCCCTCATATATGCTCCGTTCATGCGGTCGGTCTTTGATATTATCGAGCAGCAGTGGTATGAGCTGGTTATCGCTATCCTGTTTTTTATACTCTGCACCACCGGCATTTCTTATACCAAAGAAGCTATTGAAAAAAGCAGGGAGCTCGAGCGCAAAGAACGGCAGGATATTATCCGCAAACGCCGGGAAGCCGAGCGGCAGCTTCAGTTTATCAAGCGTCAGATCCGGCCGCACTTTCTGTTCAATACCCTTGCCAACCTGCAGATACTGGCCCGCCGCAAGGACGAAGCCCTGCCGGAGCTCATCGGGCAACTGTCCCGGCTCCTGAGGCACGTGGTCTACCAGACCGACGAACGGCTGGTGCCGCTGGAAGATGAGCTGCGGTTCGTACGCAGCTACGTGGAGCTGCAGCGCTTGCAAATTGCCCGGAATACCCGTCTGGATTACGAGGAGGAGGGGGAAGTGTTGCCGGGCTACCGCATCGCACCGATGATCCTGTTGCTCTTTGTAGAAAACTGCTTCAAGCACTACGACAGCAAAGGCGGGCAGGAGAAAACCATACGCATTTCCTTCCGGGTGGAAAAGGGCTGGCTCAGGGCAGAAATTGCCAACAGCTTTAAACCCAATGCGCGCAACGAGGACACCCTCCGTACTGCCGGACACAAGGACGGGATTGGCCTTTCCGCAGCAGTGGAAAACCTCGAATTGATTTACGGCGGCCGCTACCGGCT
>CAJXXJ010000338.1 GCA_913062745.1 uncultured Phaeodactylibacter sp. | reverse complement strand
TTTTATTCAGGCCGTCATTGCCTTCCAGCTCTGCAATCTGCGATTTTAGCTGCTCAATCCGGTCGATTTGCCAGGCCAGCTCCTCGTTCATGTCGTACAGCTCCATCACCGTCTCATGCTGCAGCCTGCGGTCTTCGGCGCTGTGGATAGACTCCGGGTCAGGCACCAGCTTGATCTTTGTTTCAAATACCTCCTTGCCCTTCGTCATGCGGATGGTATAGGTGCCCGGCAGGACAGTAGGCGTAGCAAAGCCGCCAAAGGAGAAGGTCTTGGCTTTGGCAATCTTCGGCATGCGGTAGCGGTAGTTCCATTCCACGATATTAATGCCTTTGGATTTTCCGGGGGAGAGGGTGGCTACTTTTTTGCCGCTCTCGTCCAGTACCTCCATCGTCATTGCGCCGAAAATATGCCGCTTCTTGAGGTAGTAAACGATCTTTGCAGCCGTACTCGGGTTGCTGCCCACAAAGTCGCCGTAGGCGGCCGTGCTGCCAAAGCTGGGCTCTTCTTTAATGATCACTTCCGGCTGCTCGAAGAAGTGGACATCCTTGCCGGCTACCTCCGGGGTAAGCGCCCGAAGCGGCCGCACATCGTCAATGATGATGACGCCCCGGCCGTGGGTGCCCATGACCAGCGAGTGGTCGCGCGGGTGCAGCGTTACGTGGTGCACGGCTACCGCCGGCATGTTGTTGGTAAACTTGGCCCAGTTCTTGCCACCATCGAGGGTGACGTAGAGGCCCATTTCGGTGCCCAGATAAAGCAGGTTGGGATTGACGTAGTCTTCCTGAATGGAGCGAGCGAAGCCTTCAATCTGACTGGTCATGATGGGCGTCCAGCTTTCGCCGCTGTCGGTAGTCTTGTAGACGTAGGTATTGCGGTCGTTCTGGGTGTGCCCGTCAAATACTGCGTAGGCAGTGCGGATGTCAAAGGAGCTGGGCTCAATGTGGTACACCCAGGTGTTGGCCGGCAGCCCCGGGATATTGGGGGTGACGTTGGTCCAGCTTTTGCCCCCGTTTTGCGTGACCTGCACCTGCCCGTCGTCGGTGCCTACCCAGATCGTGCCCTGGTTGAGGGCAGATTCTGCGATGGTGAAAATGGTGCAGTGGTTCTCTGCTCCGGAGTTGTCCATGCTCAGACCTCCGCTTTCTTCCTGCTGTTGTTTGGCGGGGTCGTTGGTGGTCAGGTCCGGGGAGATGATCTCCCAGCTTTCGCCCTGATCATCGGAGCGGTGCACAAACTGACTGCCTACGTAGAGGCGATCCGGCGCGTGGAAGCTGGTCGTGATGGGAGTATTCCAGTTGAAGCGCAGGTCCGGGTCTCCTTCCTGCGGGTACGGCTTGATGATTTTGGTTTGCTGCTTATCGATATTGACGCGCCAGATGGACTCTGCGCCCTGCATTTCAGAGTAGCAAATATTCGAATTGGTCGGGTGCGGGTATACCCGGAACCCATCCCCGTAGCCAACTGACTGCCAGTCGCGCGGCTCAACGCCGCCTACGCTCGCGGAAGGCCCGATCCAGGAGCCGTTATCCTGCAGTCCGCCGTAGACGTTGAATGGCTTCTGCATATCTACTGTGACGTGATAGTACTGCGAAATCGGCAGGTTTTTGACCATATCCCAGCCGCGGCCGCCGTCCCAGGAGCGGTAGACGCCGCCGTCGCAGCCCAGGTACATCCGGTCCGAATCATTAGGGTCGAACCAGAAATCGTGCACATCAGCGTGCACGCCGCTGCCAATTTGCCGGAAGGTCTTTCCACCGTCCTCGCTGATGGAGCCGTTGAGGCCTGCTTTGCAGACTTTCTCCGGGTTTTTCGGGTCCACCACGATACGGCTGAAGTAGAAGGGGCGCACCGTGAGTTCAAAATCTTTATTTAGGTGTTCCCAGCTCTTGCCGCCATCGTCAGAACGGTATAAGCCTTTGTCTTTTGCTTTTTCAGACTCGATCACGGCGTACAGCGTCTCCGGCGCGGAGGGTGCCACGGCTACTGCGATACGGCCAAGTTTCCCTTCCGGAAAGCCATTGTGTATTTTCTCCCAGCTTTTGCCGCCATCGGTACTTTTGTACAGTGCGCTCTTTTCGCCACCGGAATTAAAGGAATAGGCGGTTCGGCGGAATTCCCACATGGAAGCATAGAGGATATTCGGGTTGGAGGGGTCCATCGTCAGGTCAGAACAGCCGGTGGTCGCATCGGTATAGAGGATTTTTTCCCAGTTTTTGCCACCATCAGTTGTTTTATAGACACCCCGTACCTCGCTGTCGCCCCACAGTGCGCCCAGTACGCCTACGTACACTTCATCGGGATTGTCCGGGTTGATCTGAATGCTGGAAATACGCTCGGAGTCTTCCAGCCCCATGAGTTTCCAGTTTTTGCCGCCATCGGTAGACTTGTAGAGGCCTTTGCCTACAGAGACGCTGTTGCGGGTCCAGATTTCGCCGGTGCCCACCCAGATGACCTGATCCGGCCGCTGCGGGTCCACTGCCACGCTGCCGATGGACTGCGGGTGTTCGTCAAAGATAGGGCTAAAGGTGATCCCCCCGTCGTTGGAGCGCCAAACGCCACCGCCGGCTGCGCCAACGTAAAGGATTCTGGAATTGGTGGGGTGCCCGGTCAGGTCGGTTACCCGGCCGCTCATCAGTGCCGGGCCGATATGCCGCGCCCGGACATCTCCGAGCAAGCCTTCTACATTAAGGCTATTATTTTCCTGAGCAACGGTAATGCTTTGCAGGAGAAGCGCAGCGCTCAGGCTGAGTAGTAGTCTGATCATCATAAATAGGTTTGTATCCTCAAGAATAGAGCCACCGGCGAAGAGGTTGCTTCGCCGGCGGCTGCGTAGGTTGGCGTCGTTATGGTAACTTCGCGCTCATTATTTATCGCCTTCTTCCTCTGCGTCTTCCGGGAATTCGAACAGCTCATCGTCCAGCTCTTCGTTGACTTTGATCTCTTCAATAGCCATGCTGAAGACGGTTGCGCCGTTCATTTTCTGGCTGATGCTGAAAGGCATGTATATGCCACTCACTTCCTGATAGTCAGAGGTGAACGTCTGGCTGGCCTGTCCTTTAGCCGGGCCTGCCTTTGCAAATTCTTCCTGCATTATGGGGATGAAAGCATCTTTGTCAAAGTAGTAGTAAGCAAAGTTTTCCACTTCTTCGCCTTCAACGGTCATTGGCTTGCGGGTCAGTTTGACCTTGTAGGCAGGGGTGCCTTCCACATCCGCATTTTCATCTACGAGCTCTACGGTGTAGCCTTTCTCCTTATAATTGAGGAAGGCGTCCGGGAAGTCCTCGGTTTGGGCAGCTATCATTTTAGATTGCTCGGCATCCATCTTTTCGGGTTTGCCGGTCATGAAATTGATGCCCCAGCCTTCTTCGCCGTCAAAGGCCATCTGTGTCATCTCTTTGCCCTGAAAAGTCATATCCATGCGCTGCGCGCCATCTGCAGTTTGGTACATAGTCATCGGAAATTCCATGCCCTGCGCCTGGGTGTTGCCGATGATGACCATAGTTTCGATCTCGGCCAGCTGTTCTGCGCCACCGATGTTTTCCAGGTAGGTGGAGACGATTTCTTCCGCTGTCATCTGCGCTTGTACAAAGGTTGCTGCAGAGAGCAGAAGGGAAGCCAGAATAAAAAATTGCTTCTTCATTGGTTGATTAAGTTTATGTTCGTTTTACCAGACCTCAAACCTACCTTTTTTGTGCGCGGAATACGCATCTTTTCGACGGGCGTTTGCTGCCGCTCTTCTAAAATTGGCATTTTCGCTAAGAAACGAGCCGGACAGGGGGGCAGCAAACATACGCCCGGCACTTCCTTTTATACTCATGAAGGGCTGGCCGGGCTTTCGGGCAAAAACACCCGCCCGGTGGCGTTACCGCGCCCAGATTTTTTTGGAGCAATCACTTACCCAACGCGTCCGCATATTCCGGGGCGCTCAGCGATTAGGAGACAAGCCTTGATCAAAGACCAAAGCGTGACTGAATTTCTCGATAACTTGGCCAGTGCGGCCTCGACCCCCGGTGGTGGCAGCGCGGCAGCCATCCTCGGCGCCATGGGCGCTGCGCTGACCAGCATGGTCTGCAACCTGACCATCGGCAAAAAGGGCTACGAGGAAGTGACCACGGAACTCGAGCGTGTGCTCGCAGACGCCGAGGCGGTCCGGCACCAGCTGATCGACATGATTCAGGACGACGTCAATGCGTTTGACGGCGTGATGGCCGCCTACGGCATGCCCAAGGGCACCGACGAGGAGAAGGCCGCACGCTCGGCCGAGATCCAGTCCGCGCTGAAGACCGCCACGGCGGTGCCGCTCGCCACCAGCCGGTCGACGTCGAAGCGCAAGGCCTGCATCGCCCGCTCGAGCCGGGCGGTCTCGAGCTCGGGGTTCTCCGAGACGAAGCGGGTCACCTGCGGCGGCGGGTGGTGCAGCACCGCTTCGCCGAGGGCCAGACCGTCCACCAGCGCGGCGCCGAGGCCGTGGAGCTGCTGTCCGAGCACCCGGAGGTCACCACGCTCTGGCTGTACGGCTCCCGCGCCCGGGGTGACCACGAGACGGCCAGCGACTACGATCTCGCCGTCACATTCGCCCGACCGGCAGCGTCGCCCATCGCAGCGGTCACGAGGTTGGAAGCGCTGCGCTCCGCGCTCCCTGGTCCGGGGCCTCCCTCCGCCTTTATGGCCATCCCGCCCCGACGCCATCCTTGATTTAACCCGCATGTAGGACAATAGTTTTACGGCAAGGCTTTGTTCCGGGGTGTTGTGCCTGAACCCTGGACTGGCCCGTGACGTGGGCAGGGATAGCGACGCCATCGCGGTTACACCGTGATTGCGCCGGTGAAGGTCATTTTGAATCTTTAGCGGAGGTCTATCGTGAAAACCTGGATACTCGTGTCGAGCGGATACGCCGCGCGACTCTTCGAAGCGCGCGACGCCAAAGACGCGTGGCAGGAGGTGGAAACCTGGCTCAATCCGCA
>CAJXXJ010000337.1 GCA_913062745.1 uncultured Phaeodactylibacter sp. | reverse complement strand
TTTATGGGTTGAGTGGGAGCGAATTTTGAGGCTAATCAAGGCGGATGTTCCCGCGCATAGCAGCGCTACGTAAGGGGGTATCCAACGAAGAGTAGCCTCAAAAGTCGCCGCAGGCAACCCCTAGTTTTAGCCTTGACAGACCACTAGTGGTTTGTAAGAGGCAGAACTTCAAAAATACAGGCATTTTCATTACCTTTAGGTGAGGCCGGAGCCGCCTTTACAGCTGCTTGCTTTAGGTGGGGTGCTGGCCTGACCCTAAGTTGTTAATAGGTGCCAAAGCCGAATAGTCAGGTACCAGAAATTGTTTGGATATGCGCTTTCCACACTTTTACCTTGTTGCTGTTTTTGCATGTTTTTCGCTGGCTTCCACCGCTCAGCGCCCTTCCGCAGGCCCCTTCGTATGCGGGCAGCAGGAAATCCATAATCAGCAGCAGCGGCAAAATGCCGGCTACCGGCTGCGTCAGGAAGCCGTAGAATGGGCCATAGAACGCGAACGGCTGAATGGGCACCGGGGAGGACTACGCAATTCCCACACGCTGCCTGTAGTTTTTCACATTATCCATAACGGGGGAGCCGAAAATATAACCGACGCTCAGGTGGCGGAAGGGCTGCAACATCTCAATTCGGCTTTCGCCAACACCGGCTATTACGACCCGTCTACCGGGACGGCCGTGGGCATTGATTTCTGTCTGGCCAGCCGCCGGCCGGACAATACAGCGAGCACGGGGATCGAGCGTGTGGTGTCGGAGCTGACGCAGTTCAACTACCTGGAAGATGATCAAACGGTTAAGGACCTGAGCCGGTACGACCCCAATTTCTACATCAATATCTGGGTAGTGGACGAAATCTGCTCCAACAATGGCTGCGGAGTAGCCGGATACGCTTACCTGCCCGGCGCGCACGGACAGTCTTTTGACGGGATTGTAGTGGAAGCCGATTACGTGGGAAGTTCTCCTGCCGCTTCTGCGGTGCTCGTACACGAAATGGGGCACTATCTGGGCCTCTATCATACCTTTGAAGGCGGCTGCAGCAATGCGGATTGCCAAAGCAGCGGCGACCGGGTGTGTGATACGCCGCCGGATAATACTACTGCCCGCCCGCCCTGCGGCTTCGGGCAAAACTCCTGTACAACGGATACGGACGACCTGTCAGCAAACAACCCTTTCCGCCCGGTAGCTCAGGGTGGCCTGGGCGATCAGCCGGATGCGCATGAGAACTACATGGACTACAGCCGCCTGGAGTGTTACAATCAGTTCTCCGCCGGGCAGGCAGCGCGCATGCTTGCCGTGGTGGAAACCATACGTTCAAGCCTGCTCAGCAGCCTGGGCTGTGCTGACCCCTGCCCGGTGGAGGTAGAGGCCGCTTTCTCGCTCAACGCCACTTCTTTCGCTCCCGGCCAAATTTTGATGGCAACCAACAACTCCTCCAATGCGGATGGCTACGAATGGTACATCAATGGCGACCTGGTCAGTACAGATGACAACCTGTCCTATCCACTGAATCAGCCCGGCATATTTACCGTAGAGCTGCTCGCCCTTTCGGATGACGCGTTATGCACAAACGCTTCCGCTCAGCAGCCTGTGGAAGTGGCCTGTGCGGTGGAAGCCGATTTCAGCCCTCAAAGTGCCACCCTGCAGCCCGGCGGGACCGTTGCCTTTGATTACAATACCCAAAATGCAGAAGACTACGAATGGCGGGTCAATGGTGTGGTGGTCAGCACAGATGCAGATTATGAATTTCAGGCGGTGGAGCCGGGAGTCTATACCATCTGTTTGATCGCCGGGGATGACTATTGCGAAGATGAGGTGTGCAGTACAGTGCAGGTGATCAATACCGTGGTAGCTGATTCCTGTGCGCCCACTTTTGCGCTGCGCATGGACCTGCCCGGGGGGAGCACAGACCTGAGAGCCGTACTTCGGTCGGGCGATGGGAATATCTACGCGGCAGGTGGGGTGGGCGGAGACGCCCTCATTGTCAAAGTGACACCGGAAGGCGATCTGCTGTGGGCCCGCCGGTTTGATTTTACGGACCGGCCAGACAAGATCTTATCGTTCCACAGAGATGATGAAGGGATGCTTTACGGGGTCAGTTACGCATCAGCAGTGGGAGCCCCACCCCTGGAACGCGGCGCAGTAGCTTTTCGCTATGATGTGGAAAACGACGATATGCTCTGGGTCAATTATTTCAATGACCACGGGCGCTTCCACCGGATTTCCGTCAACCCCCTAACGGGCAACTATCTGGCTTATGGAGTCTATATCCGGCCGGTTGGGGTGAATGATGATGCTGAGCTGGTTGAATTGGACCGCAATACCGGTACCGTGCTGTGGAACCGGGAATTTCATACCGGTTCCAGCGATTATTTTGCAGATGTAGTCTACCGCGGCCAGCAAATGTTGATTTCCGGGCGCTCCACCTTTTCCGGGAGCACCGGTGGCATGCGCCCAACCCTTTACAGCTTTGACCTGGATGGTAATCTGGACTGGTCGCGCTTTTACCTGACGCCTGCTACTCAGACTGCCCGGCAGTACGCGGATGCCATTGAACTGACGGGAGATGGGGCTGTATTCACATATTTTGGGCCGGAGAGCAGCACCAATCTCGATTTATCGGTAAGCGGGCTGATAAAAACGACTTTTGAAGGGGAGCCGATCTGGAGAAAGAAATACGATTTACAGGGCTTTGATTACTTAAGACTATCCGATATTTTGTCCCTGACAGATGGTTTTCTGCTTTACGGGTTTGGAGGAGGCTCGGGCGGTATTCGGATTGTACTGATTCGCACAGATTTGGAGGGTAATGCGCTATGGTGCCGCTCCTACGAAAGTGGTACTTCTTTCCCTCACCTCAGTAATGTAGGTGGCGCGCGCTTGATGGTGATGAATGGATTTTACTATCTGGCCGGGGCACTGGGCGATGATGCCTTACTGCTCAAGGTGCGGCCGGACGGGGGCTTCAACGGGGAAATACCATGCCCGTTATACCAGGAAGTGGAGATAACCACCCTGGAAGATAACTCTCCTTATGTCGGCGACAACAATATGCAGGAAATCGAAGGCGATATTTATGCACCCCCGGCATTCCCGGGCAATTCACAGGAAGCCGTCTTGGAAGCAACTATGGTATGCGCTACTCCTGCTTGTGACACGCTTTATGATAATTGTACGCCGACTTTTGTCTCCCGATTTGGGTCTCCTGAACTGGCGGATGGCGCTATTGTCATTGCTGCCGATGGCGATGGGCGTATCTACCTGGGAGGCTACAGCGGGCCTGCAGCTATGATTGCTCAGTACACAGAGGAGGGCGCGTTGATGTGGCAGCGGCAGTTTGATTTTTCCGAAGCAGAAGACCGTATCCACAGTCTGACGCTCGATAATGAAGGGCATTTGGTGGGCGTAGCTCAGGGGCTCAATCCCCCCGGAGTTGATACTCGCATCGGTGTGGCTTTCAAATATGACCCCGCTTCCAATACCCTGCTGTGGACGCAGCGCCTGGGAGGCCGTTGCATTCCTAAGTATGGGATGGTCCACCCGCTCAACGGCAATTTTCTGGTAGCCGGATCAGTGGAGACGGAAGGCGGGCTGAGCAATGCCCTGTTGCTCGAACTTGAACCGGATGATGGAAGTATCCTCTGGGAACGGCAACTACAACGTGGCAATAGCGCTACCTACAACGCCCTGGCATTTGCCAACAATACACTCTACGCTACGGGCCGCTATGAATTTCCCGTTGGCTTTGATAAAATGCGGGTCATCAGCGCTGCCTTTGAAACGGATGGCTCCGATCGCTGGCAGCAGCGATACCTGTATCCGATTGGTGCAATAGCCCGGCAGTACGCACAGGATATTGCAGTAGCAAGTGACGGCCTTGTTTTTTCCTACGTCGGCTCTTTAGGTACCATCGATTTTGCAAATCAGGGGCACTGTGGTTTGTACAAAACCGACTACGGCGGGACAGTACAGTGGGCAAAGTACTATGAATCGCCAGATTACAGCGCGCTGCTGGCCGGGTATAGCCTCGCACAAGTCTCAGATGGTTATCTGTTGTTTGGAAACGGGCGGAGCAGCAACCAGGATATGGTGCTCATCAAGACTGACTTTGACGGTAACGCGCTTTGGGCGAAAGCCTACGGATTGCCGGGGATTGATGATGTTGAGCTCGGTGGCGGAGCGGGAGTCCGGCTGTTGCAACAGGGGAATGCTATTTACTTTGTCGGGGCAACACAGAACGGCTCTTCTCAGGATGCACTGCTGGTAAGGACTGACCTTAATGGCGAAGTGCTCGGCGGCAGCTGTGACTACGTTCGGGATATTGCAATAACCACTCAATTGATTACCAATCCTGATGCGGGGGAAGCTGCACACCAAGAAGTGTTGGACAATTTGGCGCCCGAGGCTATTGCTCCGCCCATTTCCGTTGCAGACACTTCCTGGTCCTTCCTCTGCGCCCCTCCCGATTGCCCCGACCCCTGCCTGCTCGATTTTACTGTTCAGGTGAGCGATCCGCAGTGCCGGGACGGGCAGCTACTGCTGCAGGTGGAAGTCTGCAATGCCAGGCCGGAAGGCTTCACCGGCAGCATCCCCGTGACGGTCTATGACGCCCACCCCGGGCAGGAAGCGGCCAACCCTGTGGATACGCTATGGGTAGAAGCAGAGGGAATAGCGGATAGCAGCTGCGCCGGTACGGAAGTCCTGCTGCCGGTGCCGGAAGGTATCCTTTATTTCCAGGTAAATGACGATGGCAGCTTTAGTACTCCATTTGATCCGGTAGAGGCACTTGCTACGCTGACTCCGGAATGCGATTACCTAAACAACCTCGATAGCCTTTTCTTTACGCCTGAGCCACCACAGCCGGACCTGGGCCCCGATTACACCGTTTGTGAAAACAGTGCTATCGTGCTGAATGCAGGAGGTGGATTCAGCAGTTACCGGTGGGCAGACGGGAGTATGGATTCCGTATACACCGCTTACGAGCCCGGTACCTACTGGG
>CAJXXJ010000336.1 GCA_913062745.1 uncultured Phaeodactylibacter sp. | reverse complement strand
ACCATCATCGCCCAGGGCCCGCCGCCCTGTGGCAACGCAGCCCCGGTGGCCATCAGCTGTGCAAGCACGCCCTGCCCGCCAATCAGCTTTGAGTTTACCGCGCCCAGCCCGGTTTGCTCCGAAGATGCGGCGATACAGCTGGAGACGACTGTGGTGGGCAGCAGCCCCACCGGCACCGTCAGCTGGTCCGGAGACGGCATTGTCAATGCAGATGGCTTGTTTGACCCGGCGGCTGCGCCGCTGGGCGACAACAACATTACCATCTCCTACGTGGATGGCGTGTGCAGTTACGACACCACCGTGGTGGTCAATGTACACCCACAGCCCGAAGCTTCCTTCACCGTTGACGGCACTTTCTGCTCCGACAGCACGCTGACGCTAACCTTCAACGGCACAGCGACCGACTCGGCTACTTTCAGCTGGGAGCTCGACGGCGGCACCATCGTAGAGGAGCAGGACGGCCCCGTGCTCACGGTGAGCTGGCCGGGGCCAGGCATCTACGAGCTGGAGCTGTTTATTGAGGACGGCGGTTGTACGACGGATACCTTCCGGCAAACGGTGGAGCTTATTGCACCGCTCGTCCCCCCCGTCCTCACCTGCGAAGCGGATGGCTACACCAGCATCGTTTTCAGCTGGGATCCGGTAGTTGGTGCAGACAGCTACGATGTGACCACGAGCGCCGGAACCGGCACCCTCAGCGGCACTACCTACACCGTTACGGGGCTGATGCCGGGAGAAAGCACGACTATTGAAGTTACCGCAATCGGCACTACGCCCTGCGGGCCAGTAAGCAGCAGCCTGGAGTGCAGCACACCGCCCTGCCCGGATATCAGCTTTGAATTCGAAGCGCCGAGCCCGGTATGCTCCGAAGATGCACTGCTGCAGCTGCAGGCGACGATCAACAACAGCAATCCGGAAGGAGTCGTCACCTGGTCCGGCGATGGCATTGCCGATGCCGATGGCGCATTTGACCCGGCTGCGGCTAATCTGGGCGACAACTTTATCACCATCACCTACGATGAAGCGGGCGTCTGCGTATTCGACACTACAGTAACGGTGTTCGTACACCCACAGCCGGAAGCCTCCTTTACCGTGGACGGCACCTTCTGTTCCGACAGCACGCTTACCCTAACCTTCAATGGCATGGCTACCGACTCGGCAACCTTCAACTGGGAGCTCGACGGTGGCACCATCGTAGAAGAACTGGCCGGGCCCGTACTCACTGTGAGCTGGCCACAGCCGGGCACATACGATTTATCGCTGCAGATTGAGGATGGCGGCTGTGTCTCCAATCTGTTTACGGAAGAAGTCGAGCTAATCGCTCCGCTGACCGAGCCGGACATCAGCTGTGAGCCGCTGAACAATACGGAAATCCTGTTTAGCTGGCCGGCCGTAGCCGGAGCGGATGATTACGACATTGTCATCAGCAACGGGACCGGCAGCGAGCAGTCTGCCACCTCCTACCTGGTGAGCGGTCTGCTGCCCGAAGAGAGCGTGACCATCACCGTAACCGCCATTGGCAGTACTCCCTGCGGGCCGGTCACGAGCGAACTGACCTGCTCTACACCGCCCTGTGCGCCACAGAGCAGCAGCATCAGCGGCCCGGCAGACCTTTGCCAGGGAGAGGATGCCGTCTTTGAAATCAGCCTTACGGGCGGTATTGAGGATAACTACCAATTTAACTACCTGCTGAACGGCCAGGAGGATTCCATCATCCTCTCCAGCCCCGGAGAGCTCAGTATTTTGGTAGAAAACGTGCAGGATACGGTTGAAATCGAGCTGCTGAGCTTCTTCCCGCTGAGCAATCCGGTCTGCGTTTACGATGCAGGACAGAGCTGGCAGGTAAATGTAATGACGCCCCCAACCGCGGGTACAGCGCTGGCGCCGGTCGTATTGTGTGAAAGAACGGACTCGGTAGTAGCTTTGGGCGAACGCCTGGACGGCGAGACGCCGGGCGGAAGCTGGAGTATCTCCTCCGGCGGCAATCCACCAGGTTTTGATGCGGCGGCGGGAACGCAGAGCACTTTTGCCATGCCTGCCGGTACCTACGTTTACACTTATCAGGCCAGCGGAATGGGCATTTGCCCGGATGCACGCGAGCAGGTGGAAATCACCATCAACCCTACGCCTGAGGTCGACGCCGGAGATACGCAGGAGCTCAGCTGTAATATGGGCATGGTTTCCATAGGCAGCAGCTCCAACCCAACGACGCCGGGCTACAGCTACTTCTGGAGCAGCGAAACGCCGGGCGTAGTCATCGGCAGCCCGAATATCCCGATTATCGAAACCGGGCAGCCCGGTATTTATACCCTGCAAATCACCGACCCGAACGGCTGTACCAATACGGATCAGGTAGAGGTAACCGCAAGCCTTGATGCACCGGCGGCCAGCTTTACGGCCAATGACCCGAGCTGCTTCGGCGATACGGATGGCAGCATCTTTATCGACAGCATCAGCGGTGGTGTGCCGCCCTTTAGCATTACGCTGAACGGGGATAATGTAGGCAGCCAGACGAGCTTTAATAATTTGCCGGAAGGCGAATACGATATGGTCATCACCGGCCAGAACGGCTGCTTTACGGAACAGCAGTTTACCCTGGTGGAGCCCGATCCGATGACGGTAACGATTGTCACTGACCTGACTGGCGTGGATGATCCCGACCGGGTTATTCTTTCCTTTGGGGACAGCGTGCAGCTTTCAGCAGTTACCAATAGTGCCGCGCCTATTGACACCTTCATCTGGAGCCCGGAGGGAGAAGGCGGCAACTTTTTCTACACTCCGCTGCAGAGCGGGCTTGTCTCTGTAACCGCAGTGGATATCAACGGCTGTACGGCTTTTGACGATTTACAAATTATCGTGGAGAAGGTACGGGATGTCTATATTCCGAATATCTTTTCACCAAACGGCGACGGGCGCAACGACCGGTTCTACATACAATCTGGCGATCAGGTCGTCAATATCAAAGAGTTCCGTATATTCAACCGATGGGGAGAGCCGGTTTTTGAGCTGGTTAACGATTTCCCGCCTAACGACCCCACCTTTGGCTGGGATGGCACCTACCGTGGAGAATTGATGAACGGTGCCGTGTTCGTATGGTACGCTGAGGTTGAATTTAACGATGGGGAAATAATCTTGTTGAAAGGGGATGTTACCTTGATTAGATAAAACTAAGCAATTAGCGATCAACTCCGCTGTACCCTGGTGATTCACGGGGGTGCAGCGGATATTTTTTTACAAACACAGAAATTACCTGTACGCGACGGAACAGGCTGTAAGGCTTTGTTCCCGTCAAGCTACTAAGGCGACAAAAGGGAAAAAAATGAAAAGAACGTCTACGAAAGCACTTTTGGCGGTAAGCAGTTGCTTATTGCTGTCACTTTTATTGCCGAATGCTTCGGTGGGGCAAATGCTGCCCTTTGAACGGGGCCCGGCTTACACCATCGTGGAAGCCAGCCAGGCGCTGGGTATTCCGATGAATCAAAGCGTTACAAATACCCAAGCGGCTGCTCCCGCCGGCACCTGCAACTGTACGGTTTCGCAGGATGGGTTCTCTGTTCCGCTTTCTACATTCATGGGAGATGTCAGCGCAGTCGACTGGTTCGACTACGATACCGGCAACTCCAACTCCAACACGGGTCTGGAGCTGTCCGATGGCATGGTCATCTACCTCTACGAGGACCCCAGCGGCAATATCAGCCTGATTGTACACCTTGATATAGGTACAGATAACACCGGGGGGTCAGAGACGGTCACTGTAGACTGCCTGCCGTTTAGCGCAAGCGTAGACTTTGTGAATGACCCGGGCTCTGATATGGCCAACTTCGTGGACGGGCAGCTTGTCGGCACCTTTGCATGGGGCGAAGTGTTCAACGACGGCATGGTGATCGGAGGGCTCAGCTGCGGTTTGTCTTTTACAATTGATGCTACTTACGACGATGGAATCAGCTCTGCCTATGTCCTTGATGGTATGCCGGGTGCGCCCAATGTGATCGGGTTGCCGGGCACCGGAAGCATACTGGTAAGCTGTGGGGATGCTATTTGCTGCCCTTCTGACTTCGAACTGAATGGCTCAGTAGGCAACGCTAGCTGTAGCAACTCCGCTGATGGTTTTGTCACCGCTTTCGCGCAAAACGGTACTCCGCCCTACTCCTACGAATGGCAGGATGCCGCCGGCAACGTCATCGCTTTTGACAACCCTATTCCGCCAAATAACAACTCTACCGTGAGCGGGCTGGAGCCCGGCACCTACTGCGTGACCGTCACTGACTCTCAGGGCGAACTGTACAATGGCTGTACGGCTGAAGCTTGTTATACAGTGGGCTTTTCTTTTGCTCCGCCGATTGCATTACAACCTTTTCAGCCCCTGATTGCCTGCTCTGTGGATGGAATCAATGCCACCTTCGACCTGACAGAGTTTGATGCCTTTATCAGTGGAAATGACCCTAATCTCGATGTACTTTGGTATCAGGACCAGGATTTGTTTCTCCCTATTCCTTTTCCGCAAGCTTTCACTACCGTGGTCCCCAATACGGTTTACGCAGTCGTAGATGACGGCGTCTGCCAGTCCGATCCGGTAGAAGTGCAACTTGAAGCCATCACCCCTCCCTTTGCTGCCTCCATTGAATACGTGGCCTGTGAAGAAGAAAACGGCACCGCCACCTTTAACCTGATGGAGGAGGAAGAGGAAATCAGTGGACTGGCCACGGGTTCTGTCAATTTCCTTTGGTTTGAAGACCAGATGATGCAGGATACGATCACAGACCCAATGAACTATGTGAGCGGAAACGGCACCGTCTATGTGCAGCTTGAAGATCAGGGATGTGTGTCCTCCACTGTCCCCGTTGACCTTACCGTAATACTATCTCCAGCCGGCACTCCGGATACCATCACCTCCTGTGCAGCCCCCAATGGCGAGGCTACGTATGACCTGCTCTCCGTAGCCGACAGCATCTATATGGGAGATGGCGAGCTTGGATTCTACGAAGATTCTCTGCGGG
>CAJXXJ010000335.1 GCA_913062745.1 uncultured Phaeodactylibacter sp. | reverse complement strand
GGAACAACCAACGCTGCCACCGGCTGCCCTCCTTCATTGGGAGTGGCAGCCGGTGGTGTTTTATGATCTGGCTTTGCGCCAAATGGCAGACAATAGCCGGTTTTGCATGCGGGGCAGGATTCTTATCTTTGACGGTAAATCTTAATCTTATGCCTGCGCGCCGTCGCCTTTTGCTTTTATCCTGTCTCCTTTGCCTGAGCTACTTTGCCCACACGCAACCCGAACCCTGGGCCTGCGCACAGGAAGCAGCGCATCAGCAGCGCCTGCAGCAGTCGGAAGACTATCAGCGGCAGCAGCAACGGGCAGAAGTGCAAATCCGGCAGCACCTTCAACAGCCGGGGGCAACATCCGGGCGTACGCAGTACACCCTGCCCGTTGTTTTTCACATCATTCACGATGGTGGGGAAGAAAATATCTCCGACTTACAAGTACTCAAAGCCCTGCAGTACCTCAATGAGTCTTTTGCAAATGTAGGCTACTACGACCCCGCCACCGGCGTGGATGTGCAGATACAGTTCTGCCTGGCGCGGCGCACGCCCGACCTGCAGCCCACCACTGGCATAGAGCGGGTGCAGTCTCCTCTTACGGAATTCAATTATGACGTAGACGATCAAACCATCAAAGACCTCAGCCGCTTTGCCCCGCTGCACTATATCAATATCTGGGTGGTACGGGAAATTTGCTCCGACAACGGCTGTTCCGTAGCCGGATATGCCTACCTGCCCGGTGCACACGGCGCCTCCTTCGACGGTATTGTGATCGAAGCCGAGTACGCCGGCAGTACAGCCAGCAATTCTTCCGTGCTTACGCACGAACTGGGCCATTACCTCGGCCTGCTGCATACCTTTGAGGGAGGCTGCGCCAATGATGATTGTACGATCAATGGAGACCGGGTATGCGATACCCCGCCAGACAATACCACCGCCTACGTGCCCTGCGCTGAAGAACAAAACACCTGCTCTTCTGATGAAGACGACACCTCTGCACAGAACCCCTTTCGGCCCGTAGCACTGGGCGGCCTGGGCGATCAGCCCGACCCGCACGAAAATTATATGGATTATTCCCGGCTGGAATGCTACAATCAATTTACGGAAGGGCAAGCCCAGCGCATGCGGGCCGTAGTGGAAACCATACGTTCGAGCCTGCTGAGCTCCAATGCCTGCGTAGACCTCTGCCCCAACCCGATGGTGGCCGGCTTCGATACCGGAGTGGATACCTTCTTCCTGGGGGAGACGCTGCAGCCCGTCAACACCTCCGCAAATGCCGAAAGCTACGCCTGGTATGTCAACGGTGAGCTGGTGAGCGAGGCAGAGCAGCTGTCCTACACCTTCCCGGAGCTCGGGCAGTACGAAATTCAGCTGCAGGTCGCTTCCGAAGATACCCTCTGCCTGGCCTCCGCAGCCTTTACCACCGTGACGGTCCTCTGCCCCGTACAGGCGAGTGTGAGCCCGCAGGCCGCTACCATTCAGCCGGGGGAGGCTTTGCTCTTTAGCAGCGCTTCCGCAAATGCCACCGAATTGCAGTGGCTGGTCAACGGTGTAGTGGTAGGCAGTGGCGATGAGCTGGAGTACACGGCCTCCGCGCCGGGGGTGTACAACGTCTGCCTGTCCGCAGATAACGGCGGGTGTCAGGCGCAGTCCTGCGCCCTGCTGCAGGTCATCCCGAGCAGCGGTGCAGACTCCTGTGCCAGTACTTTCTTTATGGAGTTGGGCAATCCCGGGCAGCCGGATATTGTGCAAACTATCGCACAGGGAAACGAAGGGCAGGTCTACATCGCCGGCAGCGCCGGAGCAGAAGCCGTAATCGCAGAGGTCAATGCAGACGGAGAACTGCTTTGGGCCCGTACGTTCGATTTTACTGCGGAACCAGATCAAATTGTGAGCCTGCGGGCGGACGGCGACGGGATGCTGTTTGGCAGCAGCCTTACCCGCACCGGCAATCAGTCCGGCAGCGTGCTCTTTCGTTACGACCCGGAAGGTGATCAGTTGTTGTGGGCCAACTTCGTAGACGAGCTGGCCCGTTACGATCAGGTGTCCCTCAACCCGGCTACCGGCAATTACATGGCCTACGGTACAATAACGACTTTCGACCCCCATCAGGATAACGATGCCGTACTCGCCGAAGTAGATGCCGGTACCGGGGCAGTGCTCTCCTACCGGAAGTACGAGCGGGGCAGCTCTGAAAACTTTGCGGATATTGTCTTTTTGGGCAACCTGATCTACGCCGGCGGACGGGCTACACTGGGAGTCAACGCAAGCAATATGCGGGCCACGGTGGCTCTGCTCAACAGCAATGGCGAGGTCATTCAGTCCTCTTACTACCTCAATCCCTCTGCGGTCAACGCCCGGCAGTATGTTACCGACCTGGAGCCTACCGGTGACGGGCTGCTCTTTACCTACTACGGCGTGGTAGGTAGCAATAACCTCGGGCTGGCAGAAAGCGGCCTGGTAAAAATCGGTTTTGACGGGGCACCGCAGTGGTCGAAAAACTATCAGCTGCAGGGCTACAGCGACCTGCAACTGCACGGCATGCGCACTACCGCCGGCGGCTATATCCTCTACGGCTTTGCCGGCTACTGGGATCAGGGAGACCTGGTGCTGATCAAAACGGATGAACAGGGCGATGTGCTTTGGGCGAATGCCTACGGAGGGGCTGCTCCCCTTATGTTTGAGCGCTTCGGCGGCCCCCGACTGACCGAGCGGGACGGGTTCTACTACTTTGTCGGGCAAGAGCGCAACAAGGAGCAAAGTGTACTCTTTAAAGTGCGCAACGACGGGCAGTTCAACGGGGAAGTGCCGTGTACGGCTCTGCAGCCTGTAACCGTTACGGCCAGTTCGGGCAACAGCCCGTTCAATGCCGCTGCAGGGCTATCGGATGAAGCTTGGGAGCATAGTGCGCCGCCGGCCCTCAGTAACGCTCCGGCCGGCATCGAATGGTCAAACAGCCAACCGTGCGAGCCTTCCGAATGCCTGGAATCCTGTTTTTTTGATTTCAGCCTGCAAGTGGATTCCGCCTACTGCGAAGAAGGGCAGCTGAACGTTGAACTGCAGCTCTGCAACCTCGAGCCGGAGCCTTTCCTTTCCCCGGTTGCGCTTTCCGTTTACGATGCCAACCCTGCACTTGGCCCTGCCAATCTGCTGGATACTTTTTTACTGCAGCCGCAAGCCATATTCACGGGTCAATGTGACCATTTCCGGTTGCAGCTCCCCTTGCCGGACAGCACGCTTTATTTCGTAATCAATGATGACGGCAGCAACAATACCCCCTTCAACCTGACCGAATCCTTAGCGGATAATATTACCGAATGTGACTACCTGAATAATGTGGACAGCCTGCTGTTTATCCCGCCCATTCCGAGTGTTGACCTGGGGCCGGATGTGGAAGTTTGTGAAAACAGCGCTGTGCCGCTCGACGCAGGGCCGGGCTTTGCGGCCTACCGCTGGCCCGATGGCAGTGAAGAGCCTTCCTTCACCGCCTTTGAACCCGGCACCTACTGGGTGGAGGTGACTACGGACTGCGGGCTTACTGCTACGGATACGATTGAAATTTTTATGACGGACCCTGTTAGCCTGAGCATTGACCCGCCCGTCGCCTTCATCTGCCCGGAGGATACGGCCTATATCAGCCTGCAGGGCGATGAGGGTTATGAGCTGCAGTGGACGCCCGAAGCCGGGCTGGGGTGCATAGGCTGCGATACGCTGCTGGCGAGCCCTGATACCACCACGGTGTACACCGTTACGGCTACCAATGATGCCGGCTGCATCAGTGCTGACAGCTTCCTGCTGAATGTCATCCCGTGCGAGCAGGTGCTGGATACGGTTGCTTGCGCCACTGACAGCCTGGCCTACGCCGGAAAGTATTTTCACCCGGGGCAATCCGACACCGTACAGTTGGCCGGCGGTCTCACGCAGCTCGTTCGGGTAGCTACGCTGGACACTGTGCTGCAGCCGCTCGATACGCTCATTTGCTACGGCGCTACGCTGTTGTACGGCGGTATGGCCCTCGAAGCAGGGGCCGAAGAAGCCTTCGTTTTTCCGGCTACCAACGGCTGCGATTCTACGGTGTTGCTCCGGGTCTTGGAACGCCCGTTTTTAACGGATACTACCCGCCTGACGATATGCGAGGGCGACAGTGCATTAGTGCTGGGGCAGTACCGGAAAGTTGCCGGGGTTTATCAGCAAAATATAATGGCTTCTACCGGCTGTGATTCCCTGCAGGTATTCGTGCTGGAAGTAGCGGAAAACCCGGAGGTCTTGCTGCCCACGCTGCCGCTTTCCTGCGAAACCGGGCTGGGGAGGCTGCAGCCGGAAATAAGCGGCGGATTCGCTCCGTACACCTACGCGTGGTCGGACGGCGCACAGAGCGAAGTGAACGATGGCCTTTTGCCGGGAGCGTACAGCCTGACCGTTTCCGATGCTAATGGCTGCGAAGGTGAGGCTACGGGGCGTATTATGGACGAGTTCCCGACAATAAGCTACACGGTAGACGTAGATTCGACAAGCTGTGCGGAAACTGCGGACGGGCAGCTCAGCATCAACGCGGCTGCCGGCGGCACCCCTCCCTATTATTACAGTCTCGGCGGACAGTCCTTTCAGAGCAGCAACCGCTTCCGCAACCTGGCAGCGGGCAGCTATCAGTTGTTCGTCCGGGATTCGGAGGGCTGCCGGGACTCTCTCGCCTTGGAGCTTCCTGCACCCGCACCGATTCAGCTTAGCCTGCCTGCGGATACGAGTCTGGAATTGGGCGACAGCCTGCTACTTTCTGCAGGTTTTTCCGGGCCGGTCGACTACTTCCGGTGGAGCCCGGCCTCTGGTGTCAGCTGCCCGGCCTGCCCAAATACCGTTATCATGCCGCTGCAAACCATCCGCTATCAGCTGATAGCCGGCAATGCCAATGGTTGTGAGCGGCGGGTAAGCTTAATGGTCTTTGTGGATAAGCCTCAGTCCTTGTACATCCCCAATGCATTCTCTCCTAACGGAGACGGAGACAACGACCGCTTCTGGCCCTTTCCCG
>CAJXXJ010000334.1 GCA_913062745.1 uncultured Phaeodactylibacter sp. | reverse complement strand
CTCCAGCACCGCCTCTTGAAAACTCATCCCCTGCTGCTCCTGCAGCCAGCCGATCGCATCGGTGCCCTTGCCGCAGACAAAGCAATGCACCCGGTTGCGCTTGGGGCTGACCGTCAATGAAGGCCGGCGGTCGTCATGCCAGGGGCAACGGGCGAGAAACTCCCGGCCCGCTCGCCTCAGATCAGCGGCGGCAAACAGATCCACGATCTGCGCCCGCTCACGCACCACGTCCTGCGCGCTACCCTCCGCCCCGACGGCCTGATCGATGCCATTGAGCACAATACCGCAAGCGGAGACGTAGCTTTCAACACCCCCATTTTCCCCGACTTTGCGAAGCCCTTTCTGGGCGTCGACTTCGGCGGTTGGCGCGGTGGCATGATACAGTACAAGGCGATTCCCAATTACCGGGTGAACGCCTACCGCTGTCCGCTGCCGCTGAAAACCAGCTGGTGGCGGGGGCTGGGCTTGCTGGCCAATACCTTTGCTATCGAGAGCTTTATGGATGAGCTGGCCGAGCGGGCCGGTAAGGACCCGGTAGCATTCCGCCTCGCACAAATCCGGCAGGATGAAAAGGGGCGCGCCTTATCAGGCGTCATCCGGGCAGCCGCAGAGGCAGCCGGCTGGGGCCAAAAGCTACCCGAAGGCCATGCCCTTGGCTTCGCCTGTTCCACCGATGCGCATACACCGGTTGCGCAAGTGGTGGAAGCCAGCCTGCAGGACGGGCAGCTCAGGGTGCACCGCGTCACCTGCGCCATTGACCCCGGCCTGGCGATCAATCCCGATGGTATACGGGCGCAGTGCGAGGGCGCTATCGTGCAGGGGCTGAGCTCCGCCCTGCTCGAGCGCATGTTCGTAAAAGACGGCCAGCTGCTGCCAACCATGTACGGGGCATATCCCATCGCTATGATGCAGCATGCCCCACGGGACATTGACGTGATCATCCGCGAAAGCGGCAACAAGCCCAGCGGGGTGGGGGAGCCGCCGCTTGGCCCCATCGCCGCCGCCGTGGCGAATGCGGCCTACCAGCTCACCGGGCGGCGGGTGCGGGAGCTGCCGCTGGGAGTGTGAGTGCGTGCCTTTGTATAGCATCTGTTCGGAGGTTGATTCGTGTATACTCGGAACGGAGAGGTTTGGGCGTCTACCCGGCGCACGAGTATACCGATAGTTATACGGCACAGGTATGCCGATCCGCCTGCCTTTGCATATCGGGCAGGCACGAAGTCATTCGTCGTCGGTATAGCAAGGCTGAATATTCTAGCTTTCGTCCTACGTCAATCCGTAGCGAGTCGGTCCGCAGAATATTTTCTTATCGGCTATATGGGGCGTAAATTTGGAGAAAAAATATTTTTATCTTTGGAATATTGACAGATATGAGCTATTTTTGAATCAACATTGCGCTCGTGCTTAATTTTTTAAGTTCGTGCTCCATCAGTCACTTACATTTTTCGAATAAACACATTATATCACATCAATCAGGAAGCGTGTTGCTTGCTGATTGGGCCGTAGTTGATCGGATATGGATTGCTTAGCAAATTGCGCTTAAGCCATAGCCTGACTTGCTGTAAACCAGGCATGGGCTGTCGCACCACGACAGTAAGTCTCTCTATGCGCTCGCTGAGTGCTTTCTATTGTATTCTTAAACCCATAAATATTTTCTGTCATGGAATTTAAATTAGATTTTTGTACTGGAAAAATGGGGGGGGGTAGCTCTCGCGCCGGGATCAAGCCTGCTCATTTTGGTATTTCTCTTTGTTTTTGCAGCATCCTGTAAGAAGGAGTCTGTAGAGCCCGTTGATCAGGATAGAGAGGCAGCAGAAGCCCAGCTAAACTTCAGGAACTTCAGCAGTCTGATTCCAAATGAAGAGTCCTCCGTTAATGAAGTACGGCTTATCGTAGCCCAAACGTTGGCTCAGGCTCTTCAAAACAGCCAAGTCAGGGCATATATCCATCAAAAGATGCAATGGGCATACGACACAGATTATGAGATGATTTACATCGCAGAAAAAGATAGCATAGTGTTTAATAATACCAGGCTTGCGGATGTCTTGAAAAACGTTGCGGACCCTCAGGTTTTGTCGCAATACGGGCAGGACTTTTTTGATCGCGTGGCGGAGATAAGCCCGATGCTTACGATCACCGCACCGGACTGGGATTCTTTCAATGGCGATAACTGGGATGTAAATGTAGTTCCCAATGTCACCGCTGTCCTTGAAAATGCGGGCAGTTATAACTTGAAAATGTACAACAGCCAGGGAGATACCGTAAGTGTAGCTTATGAAAGCAATGGCGACGGGCTCGTTTCTCCTACCCTGGGTGTATGGGAGGCAGAAGGATATTATCTGCTGAAGACAGACGGAACCCTGCACTCAGGAGTTTCCATAGACCAGGTTTTTCCGAAGCTAACAGAAGACTGCAATAACCTGCTGAACCTCATGAGCTCAGGCTTGCCCGGGTTCCAATGCGATGGGCAGCAATATTATCTTGTGGAACACAACGATTTGCGAGAAGAATACTACAATTGCGTTGGAGGAATAAGCCCGACACCAATTATTCCTGATCCAATTGATTGCCCGCCCGGATGCGAAGCGAAGCTGTGGATGGAATCGCTCAATATTCCGGATTGGTTTTGGTACTGTGATTGTGATGATGGAAGCGGAGAGGAAGAGGATCCATGTGCTGAAGAATGTGACAGAGACTGCGAGGAAGAGAACGAGAAGTTAGTTGATTTTAAAATTGATGGGTGGAGTGCTTTTGAGCTAATTAGAAATCAACCGTTTGAAAGTAAGTACAGCTTCCATGGACGAGTTGGTGCCGCTACGCGAACTGATTATGGCAACCTAGTTGAATTAGGTCCAGTAGAGAGATTAGATCCCATTCCTAGGTATGTAAGCGGCGTTCTAAAGCAAAGACATTTGCTGGATTGTCGTCCTCGACCATGCTCTGGAAGATGGATAAAGGCAGATTACGACATAGTAGGCTACGATTGGACAAAAGAGCGGATGGGTGATAAATATACAGTTTCGTGGTACGAAGTAGATGGAACACAGTTTACGCTTGGGCTCGAAGTCAAATTGGAGCCTAAATTTAAAGTCGGTCCAGCGGAAGTTTCGGCTGGGTCAGTTGCTGTTGACTTTGAGTTGACTGGGAGCGATGTCATTGATTTGGGTAACCAAAGAGTGAATTACTGCGAGCCTATAATGGATCCAAGGTATACTGGCACCGTTTATTTCCGCTGCAACTAAATGACAAAGCTTGTTAGGTGGTTCTCCAAACCACCTAACTTTCACGAATGCAATTTTAATTATGAAAGAGATGAAATTTACAATCCTAGTAATTTTTCTATGTATTGTTCCTGCATTTTTACCGGCACAAGTCGATAGTCCTCCTTCCCGCCACCAGCTCTGCCTCAGTACCGGCATCGCTTTTGATGATGGCTTGTCATTACTAGCCAAGACTCCCACCCTGGGCCTTGGCTATGAGTACAAGCTGGGGAAACGCTGGGGAGCGGCTGTGCATATGTTGTCCTATTATCGCAGCTTTGGTCTTCATAATAGCGTAGTACAGGGAAGTGCAGCTGCCGCAGATTTCATTACTCCGTTGTTTGGAGGGCCTTTTGTGACCGAAACGGATATAGCGCATATTAGAAATACAGGCATCAAAAAGATATCGCTGGCTAACCCTATAAAGTTTCTCAGTATTCCGGTGGATATCGGCTTAAATTTCTACCCCATTGTCACAGAGCGGCACCGCTTGGGCATAAACGGTTGTTTTAGCCTGACCTATGAGTCTTACAGTATGTCTCGCTCTTCAAAGCCCGTTGTGTTGGAATTAGAAGACGGGACTCTTTACCAAAACATATTTTTCAATTCCGTTGTGCAATACCGACACTGGGTAAGCGGCCTGGGCGTCAAGTTGTTCTATGAATACCACTGGGATAACATGGCGGTCGGACTGCGCGGAGGAAACTATAATTTCTTTGACCTGGGGTCCGACCATCTGGGCAGAGGGTGGACGGTCTGGGAATCTTCACTTTATGTCACTGCAAAATGGTAATCGTCATGAAACTACCATACACTATTATTCTTCTGTTCACTTTTGCAATGAGCCTTTCTGCACAGCGCACCCTGCTCTACCCAGAATTTGGCTACAGCCAAAACTGGAACAAAAAAGCGGGCGGTTATGCGTTGAGCCTCAATTTTCAAATCAAAACCGGCGAGCGGGAAGCCATCGGCATCGAAATAGGGCAAGTTTATACAGAAGGTGCCTGGCTGCTGCCTAATGATTACGTTGAACAGGGAAACTACAATATTGGTACGGTCGACCAACCCGCTCCTTTGCAGCAGTTTGCAAACTCAAGGTCTGATTTTCCCGCTCTTAGTTTATCGTCCGCCACGGACCGTTATTTCAACTTCAACTTCGCACTGAAGCAAATGTGGATGCCACGGCTGGGCCCAAAATCCGAGTTACTCCTGGGGCTGGGAGCAGTATTCAGTTTCCGGGAAGAAAAAGGGC
Organism: uncultured Phaeodactylibacter sp.; assembly: GCA_913062745.1. Classification (GTDB taxonomy): domain Bacteria; phylum Bacteroidota; class Bacteroidia; order Chitinophagales; family Saprospiraceae; genus Phaeodactylibacter. The sequence continues at coordinate 506 of CAJXXJ010000334.1, read as the reverse complement.
TGGTGAAATGGGTAGAAATTAATGGGTCCGGCGTTCAAGATCATGCACCTTATTTCCCAGATGAACCTTTTTTTCAGCCTATCTACCAAATGGATATCTACTGGGACCTGGGCGCTATGCTGGAAGCCGGCTACCGCTACCAGCTCAGTGAGCGGATGTTCCTGCAGGGCGGGGCTAAAGCCTTTTACTTCCCGCCTTCCGGAAACTGGCTGTCGACGGCTACGGCGGCAGTGGGCTTTTGGCTGTGAAGGCTTAAGCTGGCGCGCCGGCTTTCAGGGTCTGGACCCGGACACTTGGTACGCCCGCATCGAATGGCGCACACTGGGCGGCAAAGCCCTGCGAGAACCGCTTGACTTCAAGATGATTAATGTACGGTGAATAAAAGCAGGCGGCCCTGCCCCGGGGCTGCCCGCTGCATTTATCAGAGTAGGCGTATTAGCTTTCTGTCCGGAGCCGCCGCTCGGCCCCATTCCCGCTGCCGTGGCAAATGCGGCCTACCAGCTCAC